>QHOK01000126.1 GCA_003218755.1 Verrucomicrobiota bacterium | reverse complement strand
GGAAAGGAAATGGTCGCGCGAGAGCACGGCGAGCCGCGCGTCCTCGGCCACCCTGGCGTCCGCCGAGCGGCGTTGCCCGTCGAGCAACAAAGCCATTTCACCGAAGAAATCGCCGCGGTCCAATTCAGTCAGAGTCACCTCGCGTCCATCCACGGTGTGAACGCAAATTCGAACCTTTCCCCGTTCAATTATGTACATAACGTTGCCCTCGTCACCCGCGCGAAACAAGAATGCGCCGGCTTTGCAATCGAGGCTCTCCAGCAGGTGGCACAATTCGTCGGCCGCCTCGTCGTCGAGGGATTCAAACAAGGGCACCTGACGCAGTGTGTCGATAGTCATTTGCGGGAAAGCAACGGAACGCTGCCGAGAAGTTCGAATTGTGCGCGCGCTGTAGTGTCCGCTGTCTCAGAAGCTTGTAGATTCCCCGACAAAATGCGGCCTCACGGTACGCGACGGACGGAGAAAACAAATTTCGCATGGCGTCGAGCGCTCTAGTCTGCTATTGCTGCCCCTTCAATCTCGAATCTCGCGTTTCATCAGGAGGAATTATGCTTCACCTTATCTGGTATATCATTGTCGGTTTCCTTGCGGGCTGTGTCGCGAAAGCGCTGATGCATACACATCTGTCAATCACGTGGACAGTGGTGCTTGGCATTGTCGGCTCGATTATCGGCGGAGCGGTAACGCATCTGTTTTACCCGCCAAGCGCTGGAGGCCGATTTCATCCAGGCGGCTTAATCGTTTCCATTCTCGGAGCGATTTTAGTCCTTTATCTTTGGCACAAGTTCAGACTGCAAATACCTCGCGGGTAAAGCTCGACCGAAGAATCCTCGGGCAACTCACACTGCTGCGAAAGCAACGGGATAACGCGTGCGCACGGCGGAATCCGCGCGGCCAGAGCGTTGTAGTGTCCGCTATCCTCAGCGAATTTCCGTTAGAACTCCAAAAACGTTGCGCTGAGGACAGCGCACGCTACAGCCCAAGCATGAGCAAGAACCGCCAGGGCGGCCTGAATTGACTTAGACCCGTTCGCTTCTAGGTTGGACTGGCGCTCGCTCGCGCCGTGCGAACCGTGAAAAGCGTCCTCTTTGTCTGCACAGGTAATATTTGTCGAAGCCCGATCGCGGAAGGGTTTTTTCGTCGTCTGATTGGCAATCGTAAGGACATCGAAGTTGTTTCGGCCGGTGTCCATGCAGTGCGCGGCCAGCCGCCAAGTCTATACGCGGTGCAAGTTTGCGCGGAAGAAGGCGTAGACATCGGCGACCTGCGCAGTCAGCCGCTCACGGCGGCGCTGGTCGATCGCGCCACGCATATTTTTGCAATGACGGGCGCGCACCTCGAGACGATTCAAACGCTCTTTCCTCATGGCGCTGAAAAATCGTTTTTGCTCCGGGAATTCGAAGAGCCAGGCACAACGGTGTGGCGCGACGTGCCCGACCCGATCGGGCTCGGCCGCGAAGTGTATGAGGATTGCGCACGGATCATAAAGAACGCGCTGTCCAGCGTGCTCGCATTTGTCGAACAAAGCGCCCTCGTCCCGCCAGGTGCAGCTCGCACTGGCGATGTTTATGTTGGCGGTGATATTTCTCATCCCATGGAACCGGAAAGATTGACATCGTCGTCTCGCATTTACGGCGAAGCATTGCGGCGCACAGATCCAGAAATTTTCGACGCGGTCATGGCGGAGGAAAAACGTCAGCGGGAAAACATCGAATTGATTGCCTCCGAAAATTTTACCAGCCGTGCGGTGATGGAAGCTCAAGGCAGCGTTCTCACCAACAAATACGCCGAAGGTTATCCACGAAAGCGCTGGTACGGCGGCTGCGAGAATGTCGATACTGCCGAGCAACTGGCAATCGATCGCGCGAAGCGATTGTTCAATTGCGAACACGTCAACGTCCAGCCGCACAGCGGCGCGCAGGCGAACATGGCCGTTTATTTCTCGATGCTGAAACCGGGCGACAAGATTCTCGCAATGAATCTCGCGCACGGCGGCCATCTCACGCACGGACATCCGGCGAATTTCTCCGGCAAATTCTACGCGGTATCGCAGTACGGCGTGAGCGAGAAGACCGAGCAAATCGATTACGACGCGTTGCAGAAACAAGCCGAGGAAGTGAAGCCAACGATGATCACTGCGGGCGCGTCGGCTTATCCGCGCATCATCGATTTCCCGCGCCTGCGCCAAATCGCTGATTCGGTCGGCGCGATTTTGTTCATCGACATGGCGCACATCGCCGGGCTTGTTGCCGGTGGTCAGCATCCCAGTCCGATTCCGCACGCGCAGTTTATCACGACGACGACACACAAAAGTCTGCGCGGCCCGCGCGGCGGTATTGTCATGTGCCAGCAACAATTCGCGAAGCAAATCGACGCCACTGTTTTTCCTGGAGTCCAAGGCGGACCGCTCATGCACGTCATCGCAGCCAAAGCGGTTTGTTTTCACGAAGCGCTCCAGCCGCAATTCCGTGAATATCAGCGACAGGTAGTCCTTAACGCGAAAGCGCTCGCCGCCGGTTTGGCCAAGCACGGTTATCGCATCGTCTCCGGCGGCACTGACAACCATTTGATGCTTGTCGATCTTCGCCCAAAGGAAATAAACGGGAAAGAAGCTCAGGAAGTTCTCGATCGTGCCGGCATCACCGTGAACAAAAATGGCATTCCGTTCGATACTTACCCAATCTTCAAACCCGGCGGCATCCGCGTCGGCACCCCAGCAGTGACGACGCGGGGAATGAAAGAAGAGGAAATGCTGGAGATTGCCGATCTCATCGCCGAAGCGCTGCAAAACCGCACCGACGAGGCCGCACTCAATCGCGTGCGCGAAAAAGTTCGCGAGCTTACCCGCAGATTTCCGTTGCCGTCGTAGTAGTAGTTTTACTCCGCAGCGCCAATGCGGCGGACGAGTGCTGGGATTTCTGAAAGGCTGCCGAGTACGTAAGCCGCTTCTTTCTCGAACGCGCGCGGATCGACAAAGCGGGTGTCGGGAATGGCAGCGACGCGCATTTTCGCGGCTTTGGCGGCGGCGATACCGGAAAACGCGTCCTCGATGACGAGGCATTCGTCGGCGACGAGACCGAGTTTCTCCGCGGCGCGGAGGTAAATATCGGGGTGCGGTTTACCGCGTTCGATCTCGTCACCGGTGACGATTACATCGAAGAACGCCGTCAGCTGATGTCGATCTAAAAACGGTCGGGCAGACGCGCTCACGGAGCTCGTAGCAACGGCGAGGCGCAAGTACATTTGGCGCAGCTTTTGGAGAACCTCTTTTGCCGAAGGAAAGAGGCCGACGCGATTGGCGAAGAAGTCGATCGCGATCTCTGCGCGTCGCCGCATCAACTCCTCAGTAGGTACGGAGAGGCCAAACGCCTTTTTGTAGAACTCGACCGCGAGTCGGTAGCTCACCCCGAGCACGTTCCGATGGTATTCGCCGCGGTAGGTGACGCCGTATTCGGCGAGCAATTTCTTGTCGATCTCATTCCACCACGGCTCGGAATCGGCGAGCACGCCATCGAGATCGAAAATCACAGCGCGGAATGACATGTTATCCCGCACCTGTCACGCAGCCCGCGCGTTTGGGCAATGCGTTCTTGGACCTTTAGCGGCGCTCTGTGAGATCGAGCTGCTGATCAACCGGAACCGAACCCGCTCCGGGAAGGGCTTTCCACCCGGCCCGTGCCGCAGCCATGCACAATTGTGATCTTCGGTGCGACCGGCGATCTCACCCACCGCAAACTCATCCCCGCGCTGTATAACCTCGCAGCAGACGGTGACCTGCCTCCCTCTGTGGCAATTGTCGGATTCGCTCGCCGAGAGAAAAGTGACGAGGAATTCCGGCGCGACCTTGAAGAAGCCACGCATAAGTTTTCCCGTCAGGTCGTGCGCGACGAAATTTGGAAGACGTTTGCTCAATCGATTTTTTATCACCAGAGCGAGTTCGACGACGAGTCTGGTTACAAGCGCTTGGCCAAACGCCTCGATGAAATCGACAAAAACTATGGCACACGCGGCAATCGCCTTTTTTATTTCGCGGCTGCTCCGGACCAGTTCGAACCGATTCTCAAGCACTTGAAAGCAGCCGGCTTGAATGAGACCTGCCAAGGAAGCTGGGCTCGTGTAATCGTCGAAAAACCGTTCGGAACCGACCTCGCCTCAGCGCGCGAGCTTAACCGGATCGTGCGCAGTTCTTTTACGGAAGAGCAAACCTATCGGATCGATCATTTCCTTGGTAAAGAAACTGCCCAAAATATCCTGGTATTGCGGTTCGCTAATGCCATTTTCGCGCCGCTTTGGAACACGCACTACGTCGATCATGTGCAGATCACAGCGGCGGAAACGCTGGGCGTAGGGAGTCGCGCAGGCTTTTACGAACGCGCAGGCGCCTTGCGCGACATGGTGCAGAACCATCTGCTGCAGCTTCTTTGTCTTGTCGCGATGGAACCACCCACGGATCTGGCCGCTGACAGTATTCGCGACGAAAAGGTCAAGGTGGTGCGATCGCTGCGCCGCTGGTCGCGCAATGAAATCGCAGCCAACGTGGTGCGCGCGCAATACACCGAAGGCGCCATTCATGGCGATCCTGTCAGCGGTTATCGCCAGGAACAAAACGTGAACCCAGATTCGAAAACGGAGACCTTCGTCGCTTTGCGTTTGTTCATCGACGACTGGCGCTGGGCCGACGTGCCGGTCTACATGCGCGTCGGAAAACGGCTTCCGAAATCGGCAACCGAAATTTCCATTCACTTCAAAAAAGCGCCGCCGGTTCTGTTCAACAAAGATTTGAGCGACTTGAACGTTCTCGTCATTCGAATTCAACCGGACGAAGGGATTTCGTTGCGGATTCACGCCAAGGTTCCCGGCACGAGCTTTCGCATCGAGCCGGTAAAGATGGACTTTCATTACGGAACGTCTTTCGGCAAAGCCAGCCCCGAGGCGTACGAACGTTTGCTGCTCGATGCAATGAGCGGCGACCCCACGCTCTTTGCCCGCCGCGACGAGGTCGAGCAAGCTTGGGCTTTTATCGATCCGATTGAGGAAGCCTGGCACGCGAAAAAGGTCGCACCCGAATTGTTCTTTTATCCTGCAGGATCCTGGGGACCGGAGGCAGCGGATGATTTGCTCGCCCGCGACGGCCGCGCGTGGAGAAGACTATGAGGTATGCCTGCTGTAACTGAAAAATATTCGCTTGGAGTTCCAGTTGCAATCAGCAGGATCGACCAGGAGCTGAAAAAACTCTGGCAGCAAAACGAAGGCGCAGTAACACGCGCCTCGCTAGTAAATCTTGCCGTTTACAGCGAAGAGCCGGGCTCTTTGGAAAGAAATACCCAACTGGTCGCGAAAATTACTGAGAACCACGCCTGTCGTGCCATCGTCATCGAAGCCGATTGCAAGGCGACAGAGGATCGTGTGGACGCCTGGATCAGCGCGCATTGTCACGTTAGCCGGGCCGGGAGCAAGCAAATCTGCTCCGAACAGATTTCATTCCTGCTCAAAGGCGGGTGTACGACCCTGCTACCGAGCATAGTTTTCTCGCACCTGGATTCAGACCTACCGTTCTACCTGTGGTGGCAGGAGGAATTCCGTGAGCCGATGGATCCACAACTTTGGGCATGGGTCGATCGAGTCATCTATGACAGCCAGGTCTGGAACGATTTTCGCGCGCAGATGCGCTTGGTGGAGTCCGCGCAAGAAGAAGCGAAACAGCGGATCGTGCTTTGCGACCTGAATTGGACGCGCCTGGACAATGTGCGTTTCGCGCTCGCGCAATTCTTTGATCATCCTGCGTCGCATCATCATTTTGCCAAAATCAGGAGGGTCCGAATCGACTTCGCCTCTGGATTTCGATCAACGGCTGTCCTTTTTGCCGGCTGGCTTGCGGCGCAATTGAACTGGCGAAGTGAGAAAGCAGATGTGGCGAACAAGCTCCGATTCGTTGGTCCCTCCGGCCGAAAGATCTACGTCGAACTAGGCGAGCGGCCTGGAGAACCAATTGGCGAAGTCGCTATGGAAACACCCGAGGTAGAATTTCTGGTGACTCATGCGAAATGCGGCGATCTGCTTGAAGTTTCACGCACAAAGCCCGGCGAAAAAAGCATGCCACAGCTAATGCCCGCCGCCAAAAATGATCCGGTGAGTCTGATGAGCGAAGAACTGATTCGCGGCGGACCGCACCATGTTTACCTGCACGCAGTCAATCGCGTCGGCGAGCTGTTGTAAGCCGCGCTTTGATAGAGGCGGTTGACCTTACGACCCGACAAGCGGGAGGCGATTGAGGTCAATCGCGCCTAGCAGTATTAATCAGCGCGCACAACTCGCGCACATTCTTCTCAATCGAAAACAGCCGTTGCGCCCGCGAATAACCAGCCTGGCCAAGTCTCTGCGCCAATGGACGATCGTTAATCAGCTTTTCGATCGCGCCAGCGAGCGCCGCTGCGTCGCCGGGTTGCACCAGAAATCCAGTTTCGTTTTCGACGACCATCTCGGGAATGCCGCCGATGTTGGTCGAGATGACTGGCAAACCCGTCGCCATGGCTTCCATGATGACTGTAGGAAGATTGTCTATCCCGCCCTCGGGATCGACCACGCTTGGCAGCACAAAAACGCTCGCAGCGGCGAAACGCTGCCGAACTTCGCGCTGCGGTTTAGCACCGGACAGTGCAGCGCGATTCTGCAAATCCAACTGCTCGATTTGCGCGCGTAATTCGTTCTCGAGCGGGCCTTCGCCAATGATCTCGCATTGAAGCGCTTTTCCGCCCTCTGCAAGCAACCCGCAGGCGCGAATCAGATCAGCAAAACCTTTTTTCGCGATCAAACGACCGACTGCCACGATCAACGGCGGAGTAGACGAAAAATCCGTGCGTCCGAATTCCGCGAGATTCAACCCATTGTAAACGCGATAAATGCAATCCGCGCGATTTGGGAATCGCTCTCGCAAGAATCGCGCGGCGTAATCGGTCACGGTAACGATTATGCGCGCTGCATCGACAAGCTTATCGAGCCCAATCTCGAAATTTCTCGGCGCAAAAATGTCGTTGGCGTGTGCGGTAAAACTAAATGTGACTGGAAAAAATCTGGCGATCCAGAAAGCCCCGCGCGCCGCCATTCCCGCGAAGTGCGCGTGAACATGGCGAATCCCCATTTCTCGCAGGCGCAAGCCGACATATACGGCCTGGTAAAGGCGCAAAAAATCGGTGCGGCGGTCCCATTTATCGAGAGCACCGATGATTTCCGCCGCCAGCTTTCCTTTTTTGGAAGCGCGATGAACTTCACGTAACAATTGTTCTTCCCCGGGAAGATAATGCACGCGCTCAACAATGCGCGCGTCCCAATCCTGCGGCCGTTCGTCTTTTGGATTTCGAATGGAGAAAATCGGCGGCGTGATGCCCTGCCGGTCAAGCTCTGCAACTTCCCGGTAACAAAACGTCTGTCCGAATGACGGGAACCGCTCGAAGAGATAGGCGAAGTTAGCCATCAGGGTGAACTAACGGATCTCTGTAAAATGCCGAAGCACGAATGAAGGATGACGAATGAATGACGAAGCCAGAAATCCTAAGCGCGGAGTCAATGAATCTTTCGTCATTCGGCCTTCGATTTTTGCTTCGAGCTTCGACATTCGAGCTTTGTCATTTTTCTAGGCACTCCCGCGTTTTACCGGAATCGGTTTCCCGGATTCATCGACCGCAACCAGAGTAAAGACACCGTGTGTGACGCGGCGCTCCTCGCCGGTCATATAGCGCGTTACCCACACCTCCACCGGAATGGTCATCGAAGTCCGCCCGATTTTCTCCACTCGCGCATAACACCTGACAGTGTCTCCTACCCGCACGGGTTCGAGAAACGACATCCCTTCCATGGCTACAGTGACGACTCGCGCTTGCGCGGTTTTCGCCGCGAGAATTCCGCTGCCGAGGTCCATTTGCGAGGTTAACCATCCGCCGAAGATGTCGCCGTTCGGATTTGTATCCTTGGGCATGGCAATCGTTTGAATCACCAGCTCGCCCTTTCGTTTGTCGGTACCGCTCA
>QHOK01000125.1 GCA_003218755.1 Verrucomicrobiota bacterium | reverse complement strand
GCAAAAGGCTCAGCGCGTTTGCGCATTACGGTCACCGCTGCACATCAAGAGGATCACATCCGGTCGCTCTGCGAAGCGATCAGGAACATGACGAAGTCGAAATGACGAATGCCGAATGTCTAATGACGAAGGAATGACGAAATCCGAATGACGAAAAGAAATGCATGCGGGCTTTCGTCATTTAATCATTCGGATTTGTTTCGTCATTCGGCATTCGTGCTTCGTCATTTTTTGTCTCAGCGAGAAACCGCGCCAAGATCGGTCTTAACTTTTCGACTGTAGCTAAGGGCCAGAGCTTGCGATCTGTGACCAGCGCGCTATCTAGCGCGAAATGTTCCGGCCAATTCGGCTCCGTCGGTATTTGCGGGATCGCACGCAGGATCACCTTTCGCGCCGTTTCCGCATTCGCCATCAAATGGCTGAGGACGATTTCTGCCGAGACCGGTTCTTCTTCTACTTTCCAACAATCGTAATCGGTGATCATGGCCATGGTCGCGAATGCGATCTCCGCTTCGCGAGCCAATTTCGCTTCCGGAAGATTCGTCATCGCGATGACGTCAAAGCCGTTACGGTGATTAAATTCCGATTCCGCGCGCGTAGAAAACACCGGGCCGTCCATGTTCACGTAAGTGCCGCCATTGTGGACCGTAACTCCGAGGGATCTGGCTGATTCAGCCACAAGATTGCGCAGGTTTGCGCTAATCGGCTCAGCGAATCCGACGTGTGCTGCAATGCCCTCGCCAAAAAACGTATGAGCCGCGCGCTGGCTGGTGCGATCATAAAACTGAGACGGTAAGACCACATCCCGCGGCGCATATTTTTCCTGCAAACTGCCCACTGCCGCCACCGAGATGATCCAGCGAACGTTCAACGACCGGAGCGCGTAGATATTGGCGCGATAATTAATTTCGTGCGGCAGAATCCGATGACCGCGACCGTGGCGCGGCAAAAAATAAACCTGACGACCGCTTAATTTTCCGCCAACAAGCGTGTCTGATGGCGATCCAAACGGCGTGTCGATCTTGTGTTCAGTCGCGTCGCGTAGTTCCTCCATCTGGTAGAGGCCGCTGCCACCAATGATTCCAATTGCTGGACGCTTGTTTTTCATCTCCGCCATGCCGCGATTTAAGACACGAATTACACGAATTGTCACGAACCTCGTAATGCTGGGTCAACTTGGTGTGAATTCGTGAAATTCGTGTCGTGTCTTGGACGAAGGCGGCGTGGCCGTGTATTATTGTCACTCCTTCATGCCGAAATTTTTCATCAAGACCTATGGTTGCCAGATGAACGAGCGCGACTCGGAACAGGTCGCGCATTCGCTGGTGGCGCGAGGGTACGAGCGGGTCTCAAAAGAATCAGAAGCCGACGTCGTGCTGCTGAACACGTGCAGTGTGCGCGATATGGCTGACCAGAAGGCGCTCGGCAAGATGGGAATGCTGGGGCGATTGGCCAAAGAGCGACCGCACGTGGTGTTCGGGTTCCTCGGTTGCATGGCCCAGGCACGCGGCGCGTCACTCCTGAAAGGGTTGCCGCATGTCGATCTTGTGGTCGGCACGCAGAAATTTCATCGGGTCGCGGAGTACGTGGAGGAGTTGGTGGGGAAAAAGAATGGTAGGGCGCGACCTCCGGGCGCGCCACATCGCGCGATCGACGATCTGCGGTTCTCGATTGTCGACGTCGCTGAAGAATCCGGTTCACAAGCAACCATCCGGGAACAGGAACTGGCGCCGCGGCAGGCGACGGCCTTCGTCTCGATCATGCAGGGATGCAACATGCACTGCACATTCTGCATCGTGCCGCAGACGCGCGGCGCGGAGCGCAGCCGTTCCATCGACGAAATCGTGAGTGAAGTGCGCGATCTCGCTTCGCGCGGCGTCAAAGAAATCACGCTACTTGGACAAATCGTGAATCTTTACGGCCGCCACGAATTCCCGAAGATCGACAATAAATCTCCGTTCGTGCAGTTGCTCGAAGCCGTTCACGAGATCGAAGGTCTCCAGCGATTGCGTTTCACTTCGCCCCACCCGATCGGTTTCCGCGACGACTTAATCGACGCGATCTCCCGTTTGCCGAAACTCGCCGAGCACGTTCATCTGCCGTTGCAATCTGGCTCCAACAGAATTCTCAGAGCGATGCATCGCGCATACACGGCAGAAAAATACGTCGATCTTGCCCGGCGAATTCGCCAGGCGCGCGACGGCATCGCGATTACCACCGACATTATCGTTGGATTTCCGGGCGAGACAGAAGACGATTACAAGCAGACGCGCGATTTGGTCGAGGAGATCCAGTTTGATAACGCCTTTGTGTTTCGCTATTCGCCGCGGCGCGGTACGCCGGCCGCGGAGATGCCGGATCAAATCCACGAGCGCACCAAGGAAGCGCGCAACCAGGATTTGCTCCGACTTGTCAACGAATCAACGCGACGCGCTGGCGAGAGGTTGGTCGGGCAATGCGTAGAAGTTCTCTGCGAGGGACCGAGCAAAACAAATCCGGCCCGCCTAATGGGCCGAACACCCACCAACAAGATTGTGGTGTTTCCGCCTTCGCCAAGGCTACGGCGGACAAGTGAAGGCGATGCTGAACTTGTTGGAGAGCTTGTCGATGTCCGCATCGAGCGCGCCAACGGGTTCAGCCTGTACGGCTCGCCGATACTAAAAGCTGGCGCCACTTTTTAAGTTGCGTCCGCGAGATCGACAGTTCAAGATTCGCCCGCCCGCGCGGCGGTACGAATTCGCCGTGCCGGATTTGCGCGACCAGTGATTTACCAGCTCTCTTTGCACACCGCCGGAATTATCGTGGGCGCATTTCTCATTTTAATCGGCTTGCTCGGATTACTAAAACCGGACTTCGCCAATGTTGTGCAGCGCTTTCCGCGTTCTTACATTACGGGCGTTATTCTGCTCACCGTTTGTCTCGTTTGGACCTTTTGGCTGCTCGCCACGATCCAGATGGGCGAATTCTCTTCGTTCCGGCGCCCGCTTCTCATTGCGTTGCCAATTGGTTATGGACTGGTCCTGCGCTTCGTTGACGAATTTCTGGCGGTCCGCGCCCTTGGAATTCTTTGTTTGCTTGCGGCGGAGCCGCTGCTCGATGCGGCCTTCTTGCGTTACGAAACCAGCCGCTTGCTGGTAACGGTGTTCGCTTATTTGCTAATTGTTGCCGGTCTGTTTTGGGTGGCGATCCCCTACGTTCTTCGCGATCAAATCAACTGGAGCGCGCGGAGTGTTTTTCGCTGGCGCTGTTTGCATGCTATCGCGTTGGTCTATGGCGGTGTGATTCTCACGTTCGCATTGACGCATTACTGAGAAATTGTAGCGGCGGTCTCTGACCGCTGACAACACCGCAATTGGTTTCGGCGCTCATAGAGCGTCGCTACAGTAGAGGATGGACCGGATTCTGGTGATCCGCGGCGGCGCACTCGGCGATTTCATTCTCACATTACCAGCGCTGAAGGCGCTGCGTGACGCGTCTCCGCATGCACAGATCGAGATTCTTGGTTACAAGCACATTGCAGTGCTTGCGGAAAATCGGTTTTACGCGCAAGCAGTACGCTCCATCGAATATGGGCCGCTCTCGAGCTTTTTCGCCAGGAATTCGGAATTACCAGCGGAGTTGGCGAATTATTTCGCCAGTTTCGATTTGATCATTAGTTATCTGTATGATCCGGACCGGATCTTTGAAAACAACCTGCGCCGCTGTGGCGTTGAAAATCTGCTTTGCGGGCCGGCCAAGATCGTGGAAAGCGCTGAACATGCCGCGCGGCAGCTTGCACAACCCGTCGAAGAGATGGGAATCAGAGTCGGCGACCTCACTGAAAAAGTTTTTCCCTCAATAGACGATCGACAATTCGCCCAGGAGTTTCTCCAGGCTTTACAGCAACCGATTCTCGCCATTCATCCGGGAAGCGGCAGCCCTGAGAAAAACTGGCCGCTAGAAAACTGGATTGCCTTGTTTTCGCAAAGCGGCGGCCCACTCGGCAAAGACGAATGGGGGCAGTCTCGAAGCACGACAGCGGAATCTCGCATCTCGCAGCAGCCGCGGGCGCAAATTGCGTTCTGCTTTTTGGTCCGACAGATCCCAATGCGTGGGCGCCCAGGAACAACAACGTACGAGTTCTTAGCGCGCAAAGCGGGAAGCTCAGTGATCTGGAAATCGCATCGGTCGAAGCAGCTGTCGGCACCGCATTACGTAGCTATGAAACGAAAAACTCAGAGCCGAACGTTTCTTGGCTGTAGCGTGCGCTATCCTCAGCGCAAACCCTCCTGGCGCCGCAAGCGCCTTCCGCTGAGGACAGCGGACTCTACAGCATCCGGGTTACTCCTCGTAGCCGTGTGGAAACTTCTGATGCCATGCCCAGGCGCTCTCGATGATCGCGTCTAGCGACTGGAACTGTGGTCGCCAACCGAGCTCCTTCTTGATTTTTTCCGAGGAAGCGATCAGCCGTGGCGGATCGCCAGGTCTGCGTGGCTTTTCAATCGTGCCGATCTTTCGCCCGGTAATTTTGCGACAGGCCGCAATTATCTCGCGAACACTGGAGCCGCCGCCTGTGCCGAGGTTGTAGAATCCGCTGGCGGATGCGGCAAGAGCCAGAATATGCGCGCGTGCAAGATCGACGATATGGATGTAATCGCGAATACATGTGCCGTCGGGCGTCTCATAGTCGGTTCCGTAAATTTCGACATTCGGGCTTTGACCGAGCGCGACCTTCAGCACGGTGGGAATCAAATGTGTCTCCGGCCGATGATCTTCGCCGAAGTGCTCCGTGGCGCCGGCCGCATTGAAGTAACGCAATGAAACGAACTTCAATCCATGTATCTCGTCGTACCAGCGCAGAATTTTTTCGAAAGTCAGTTTCGATTCGCCATATGGACTGATCGGACGCGCGGACGCAGTTTCGTCGATCGGCACCCGCTCGGGCGGTCCGAAAATCGCGCAGGTCGATGAAAAAATGATCCGTTGAACCCCCGTTGCCACCATCGCATCCAGCAGGTTTAAGCCGTTGGAAACGTTGTTGCGGAAATATTTCGAGGGATCGCGCATTGACTCGGGCACGAGTGCGTATGCTGCGAAGTGCATTACCGCATCCGGGCGCGTGCGGGAAAGCGCAGCCTCGATTTGCGCGCGGTCGGCCAGCTCACCCCGGATAAAATTCGCCCGGGAATCGACGGCGCGCCGATGGCCTTCACTCAGATTATCGAAGATGGCAACTTCGTGGCCTTCATCCAGCAACAGCTGGGCGCAAACACTCCCAATGTAGCCAGCGCCGCCAACAACGAAAATTTTCATGCGCCGAAATTCCGGCGTGCCTGACCCACCTGTTAAAGCGAGCGTAAGCCGCTAGGCCTTCTTCTTTGGTTGCGGCTTTTTGGAGTCCAGGCTGGCGAGCAGTTCCTTTTTTCCCTGTGTTTTTTTCTGCTGCAAACTCGCGACCATCTTCTGCACGCAACGGTGTTTGCAGCGCGGCGCGAGCACCTTCAAACTTTGTTCCTCCGAGCCCCATTGCAAGATGTCGATGTTCACGTGGCGGACGCCCCACTGTTTCATCTCGAGCCGGCTTGGCTTGTACAAGTCAATGGTATCGGTGCCGATCAACGCAATGCCGTAATCGTCGATAACATATTCTTCGTTCGTATCGGCAATTCGGAACCGTGTGCCGAGGGGAAAGTGCGACCAATCAGAGGCTGCGCTCATCACGTGCCGGCCGGACAGATATTCGCCGAGCGCGTTGTGGCAGCCGCTTCCCTCGCTGTGTGTATAAGCAGTCTGCGACCGTTAGGTTAAGGCATCTAGGCATCGGCAGTACCGCGCCCTCAATAGCAGCCCAAAAAGCCAAGGGCAAGCAATAATTTACAGAAATTCCCTAGGGCTGGAACGGCTGAATCCACAGGGGACGTCGAAACGTGATCTTTCAGGCCGGCATCAACGACGCTGGTTACAACCCTAACGCGCGGCAGCCTGCGAGAGCTCGCTCGTGCAATGGGGACAACGAGTCGCCTTAACAGGGATCTTCATCGCGCACGCCGGACAATCTTTCGTGTCGGGTTCTTTTTCGGCTGGACGTCTGAGTTGATTGATCGCTCGAACCAGAAGAAAAACTGCGCCTGCAACGATGACAAAGTTGATCAACAGCGTAATGAAGTTCCCGTAATTCCAAGTGATCGCTCCGGCTTTCGCGGCGTCTGCGGGAGTATTGAATGCCGTCGACCCGTCTTTCGCCGCTCGCAGAATCACAAATTTGTTGGAGAAATCGAGTCCGCCGGCGAGCAGGCTGATTGGCGGCATGATCACGTCTTTTACCAATGAATTGATGATCGACCCAAAAGCCGCGCCGATGATCACGCCCACGGCGAGATCAACAGCGTTGCCTTTTACGGCGAATTCCTTGAATTCTTTCAACATCTTGCTCATACGACGATATTGACCAGCTTTCTCGGGACGACAACGATTTTGCGGATGGTCTTGATTCTTCGTGTGTCGCAAGAATCGGCATCTTCATTCGATCGCGCAGTTTCCCGTTTATTTGAATGACGATTTCGACTTCGTCTTCGGTGAGCAGCTGCTCGTCATAACCTGGCCACGGTTGTTTGGTGATGTCGCCACGCACATCGCTGAATTTTGCGTTCAACTTTTCCCACAACTCGGAAGCGATATGAGGCGCAAATGGATTCAGCAAAATCAAAAAGGTGCGAATCGCAACGACGGGGATCATTTCGACATTCGTGAATGCGTTCACGAAAATCATCATTTGTGATATCGCGGTGTTAAACGAGAACGATTCGATATCTTCAGTGACTTTCTTGATCGTGGCATGTAGCACCTTCTGCTGCGCCTTGTTCGGATCGGCATTTTTGATTTTCCCAGATAATTCCCACTTGCCCGCCTGGTTCTCACTCATGAGGAGGCGCCAGACGCGAGCCAGAAAACGCGCTACGCCTTCGACGCCGCGCGTACTCCATGGTTTCATTTGCTCAAACGGCCCCATAAACATCTCGTAGCAGCGAAATGCGTCTGCGCCGTGCTGGTCGATGACGTCGTCGGGGTTAACGATGTTCCCGCGCGATTTCGACATTTTCTGATTATCTTCGCCCAGGATAATTCCCTGATTCACCAGGCGCTGGAATGGCTCCGGTTTTGAGACGTAGCCAAGATCGAATAGGACTTTGTGCCAGAAACGCGCGTAAAGCAGATGCAGCACAGCGTGCTCGGTGCCGCCGACGTACAAATTAACACCACCGGGCTTATCACCACCCATCCAGTACCGCTCCGCTTCTTCACCAACGAACCGTTTGTCGTTGTGCGGATCGCAAAATCGCAGGTAATACCAGCACGAGCCTGCCCACTGCGGCATCGTGTTTGTCTCGCGAACCGCCTTCTCAGAATACCCAACCCACTCTTTCGCTCTTGCCAGCGGAGGTTCGCCCGTGCCGCTGGGTTTGTAGTCTTCCAGGGGCGGTGGAATGACCGGCAGTTCGGTTTCGCTTAATGAGCGATGTTTTCCGTCTTGCCAGACAATCGGAAACGGCTCACCCCAATATCGCTGACGCGAAAAAAGCCAATCGCGCAATTTGTAATTGACCGCGCGCTTGCCTTGCCCGCGCTCTTCCAGCCACGCGGTAATTTTCTTTTTCGCCTCGACGCTCGTTAGGCCATCAATAATCGGCGAATTGATTGCGATGCCTTCGCCGACGAATCCGAGCGCCTGCTCATCGCCCAGCGGTTGGACAACTTCGACAATCGGCAAATCAAATTTGCGCGCGAATTCCAAATCGCGTTCGTCATGCGCCGGCACGCCACCGATCGCGCCGGTGCCGTAACCGAGCAGGACATAATCGGCAATCCAGATCGGGATCTTCTGTTCGGTGGCTGGATTAATCGCGTAGGCGCCGGTAAAAACGCCGGTCTTTTCTTTCGACAGCTCCGCCCGTTCAAGATCGCTTTTGCGCGCGGTCCTTTCTCGATATTCGCGCACCGCCGGCCACTGCTCTTCGGTGACGATCAGATCGACAAGTGAATGCTCCGGTGCGAGCACCAAGAACGTCCCGCCGTAAAGCGTGTCGGGGCGCGTCGTGAAAACGCGGACCTTTTTGTCGTTGTCGATCTTAAAATCGATTTCGGCGCCTTCGCTCTTCCCGATCCAATTTCGTTGGAGTAATTTGATTCCTTCCGGCCAATCGAGGCCTTCCAACTCATCGATCAAACGCTCGGCGTAAGCGGTAATCCGCAGCATCCATTGTCGCATCGGTCGTCGAACAACCGGGAACCCGCCAACTTCACTCTTTCCATCCACGACTTCTTCGTTGGCCAAGACTGTGCCGAGCTCCGGGCACCAGTTGACCGGGACATCAGCCACATAGGCGAGCCGGACACTGTCCGGATCAGTCCCGCGATAAGTCGAAATCGGCTCAGCCCGCTTTGTCTCCGGGTTGAACCAGGAATTGTAGATTTGGAGAAAAATCCATTGCGTCCATTTGTAATAGCGCGGGTCGGTGGTGTTGATCTCCCGTTGCCAATCGTAGGAAAAACCGATTCGCTTTAGTTGGCTCTTGAATTTCGCCACGTTCTCGCGCGTCGTGACGGCGGGGTGCTGCCCGCTCTTGACGGCGTATTGCTCGGCGGGCAGACCGAATGCGTCCCAACCCATCGGATGTAATACGTTGAAGCCGCGCATCCGTCTGTAGCGGGCAACGATGTCCGTCGCGGTGTAACCTTCGGGATGTCCAACGTGCAATCCCGCCCCGCTCGGGTAAGGAAACATGTCGAGGATGTAAAATTTCGGCTTCGCCGGATCGAAACCTTTCTCGCCTGGATTGGGCGCATGAAAAAGCTGCCGCTCCTCCCAAATGGCCTGCCATTTTGGTTCGAGTTGGTCGAATGGATATGGTTTGCGGCGCCCGCTCATTGCTTAGCCACGAATGGACACAAATAACACGAATTCACAGAGCCAGTCTCTTTGCTAAAGAACTTTCCGTTATTCGTGTCCATTCGTGTTGATTAGTGGTTGATCCTGAATCCTGTCAAACGCGCATGCAATTGATCGTGGCCAGTCGCAACGTACACAAGACGCGCGAGATCCAGCAAATTCTCGGATCAGAGTTCGCTGTTCGCGATCTCCGTGCATGTCCGGAAATTTCCGAGATCATCGAAAGTGGAACGTCTTTCGAAGAGAACGCGAAGCTCAAAGCGCTCGCGGTATCAAGAAAATTGCCAGGCCTGGTGATTGCCGACGATTCTGGGCTGGAGGTCGACGCTCTGGGCGGCGCGCCGGGAATACACTCGGCGCGTTATGCGGGCACGAACGCGACGAACAGAGAAAAGATCGACAGGTTATTGGAGGAGCTTGCGCGAGCTGGCGCTGCCAAGGATGCACGTCGTGCTCAATTTCGCTGCGTGCTGGCGCTCGCGCGCAACGGCGAGGTTCTCGGAGTGTTTGAAGGAATTATTGAGGGACAGATCGCTGATCGACCACGGGGGGCGCGTGGATTCGGATACGACCCGATTTTTGTTCCAAAGGGTTTCCAACAAACTTTTGGCGAGCTTGGGCCTGCGGAAAAAAATCAACTAAGCCACAGGGCTCGCGCCTTGGAAAAATTACGCGCGTTCTTAATACTAGGCCGCGGTCCGATAAAAATCTAAGGTTTGGGCGGCGGTGGCGGGGCAGCACCTCCAGGCGGTGGTGCAGCACCTCCAGGCGCGGGGGCAGCAGCCGCCCTAATCTGATAGCCGACCTTCGTGATTCCGACCGAGCGAACCTTGTCGAGGACTCCGATGACATCGCCGTAGATGGCCATCGGCGTTGCGCTGATCGAGATTTTGATGTCCGGATTTGCTCTGTGAAGCTGAAATAGGCGGGGCAGGACTTGGTCATCTGCTACGTACTGGTTATCGAAGAACACAGCATTTCCCTCCAGCACCTTTATGGAGACAAAATCCTTCACTCCGCTTGACGGAGGTCCTACTGCAGCTGGCAGATTCACGCGAATGCCTTTCATATGAGTCTGGCTCAGGCTCACCATCATGAAACTGGCGAGCAGAAAGAACATGATGTCGATCAACGGGATGATCTCGATACGCGCTCGTTTATGCGGAACTGGCGAAGCTAGTCTCATATTATGGTATTCAGTACGACGCCCCGGTCATGGTAAAAGTGATGGGAATGTTAACCTTGGAAACTGTTCCAGGTCTAAATCGCCACTGCCGAAACGCGCTAGTG
The DNA here is from genome assembly GCA_003218755.1 of Verrucomicrobiota bacterium. Classification (GTDB taxonomy): domain Bacteria; phylum Verrucomicrobiota; class Verrucomicrobiia; order Chthoniobacterales; family UBA10450; genus Udaeobacter. The sequence continues at coordinate 6 of QHOK01000125.1, read as the reverse complement.
GCGGCA
>QHOK01000124.1 GCA_003218755.1 Verrucomicrobiota bacterium | reverse complement strand
AGTACCCTGCCCCTGCAGGCTGGAAGCCCGCATGCCGAGACAGCCAGGATGGCTATCTTCCAGTCAGAAATCCGGTTAACGGACTGGTCGCTACCGCTACGCTGAGTTTTTCGGCTAATCCGATCTCGCGCGCTTCGCGACCTGCTTCAATGGCTTTCTTAAATGCTTTTGCCATGCGAACAGGATCGGAAGCGATTGCGATCGCGGTGTTCACGAGCACCGCGTCGGCCCCCATCTCTATTGCTTCAGCGGCGTGACTCGGCGCGCCCAGACCGGCATCGACCACAACCGGCACTGTGGCTTGTTCGATGATGATTTCGATCTGCAGACGTGCTTCGATTCCGCGATTGCTGCCGATCGGCGAACCCAGCGGCATCACCGTGGCCGTTCCGATATCCTGCAATCGTTTCGCCAAAACCGGATCGGCATTGATGTAGGGAAGCACCGTGAATCCTTCTTTCACGAGAACGCGTTCCGCGCGCCGCTGGTGTTCGGCAGGAGAAGAAAACGTTTCGGATCGATGAAGTCGAGAATGTTTGCAAACGGATCGTGTTTGCCGGAGATATCTGCCCGCCGCAACGCCACCGTCACCAGCTCGGCGCCGCTGGCAATGAGCGCGTCCCGCATTAGTTCGTTGGACGGGAATTTCCCTGTGCCAACGAGCAGGCGCGAGGTGAACTCGCGATCCGCAATCTTCAGTTTCGAAGGCTTATCCGCCATCGTGAGACAATAAACGAACTACCGCGAACGTGCGAGTGTCGATCCGTGGGGAGCACGGTTATTACTGTAGTGGCAGGCGTGCCGCCTGCATGGCCCTCGATCTGCAGCCGACACGGCTGCCGCTACAGGTTTCTTGTCCCGGGAGCAGACCCTTTTCTTTTTCCGGTTGTACGAAGGAACTAATGACGCCACGTTCCGACGATGACCCGGTTTGATCTTCGCCGAGAGGATTGCGTCAAAGGAATGTCGCGGCTGCCAGACGAAAGTGTCGATCTTGTGTTACCTCACCGCCATACAATCTGGGTGTCCGTTATCGGAAATATTCCGACCGCCAGGATCGAGAATCATATTTGGACTGGTGTGAAACATGGGCCACCGAGGTTCGGCGCGTTTTGAAGACCGAAGGCTCGCTTTTTCTTAACATTGGATCCGCTCCGTCGAGCCCGATGTTGCCGCATGAAGTTGTCTTGCGATTGCGAGACGTATTGGTCTTACAGAACGTAATTCATTGGATCAAATCGATCACAATTGAAGATCGAGAAGGCAATCTCCAGTCCCATGGCCATTTTAAACCGATCAGGTCGAAGCGTTTCCTGAACGATTGCCACGAATACATCTTTCACTTCACGAAGACGGGGCGAGTCGAAATTGACCGGCTCGCCATCGGCGTTCCGTATCAAGACAAAACAAATATTGCGCGGTGGTCGCACACTCGGGGAAGCGATCTTCGATGTCGCGGCAACACATGGTTTATCCCTTACGAGACGATCCAGAGCCGTGAGAAGGAGCGACCGCACCCTGCGACCTTTCCGGTGCAATTGGCAGAATGGTGCATCAAACTGCACGGAGCGTCGCGCGTTCACACCATGCTTGATCCGTTTCTGGGGATCGGAAATTCCGCCGTCGCGGCGCAGCGCTGTGGCGTGAAAAAGTTCATCGGCTTTGAAATCGACGAGATCTATCTCGCGGAAGCAAAGCGCCGGCTTGGGTAGCGCACGCGTCTCGCGTGCTGGCGATGGCGTCGCGCCATCGCGAACTTTCGTTTGAATCGAAACCTCAGACAGAGATTGTTCGAACGAGGAGGCGAAACCAAGTCGCTGCGGCGACCGCTATCTTGAACAAATCACTATTCGTAGGCGGGCTGATCACCGCGTTGAACGCCTTCTCGGTGTTCAGCGCGGAATCAGCCGAATCTTCGTTGAATTTCGCTGGCGTCGCTTTTTCTCCGGGTTCAACTGTCCAGGCTAATGTTCCTCTGAGCGCGCAAGAAAAATCATTGGCTGCGCAGGGAGGCAATGCAGTGCCGCCGAACGCAGTCGCTGTGCTGGCGACGCCTGCGAATTTCGATCCGCGAAAGAGTTGGCCAGTTTTGGTGCCTTGTTCCACCAGCGATTTCAAACGTCAGAATCGAAATGATCTTGTCCAGTTTTATCGCAGGGTCGGACTCGCTGAAGGCTGGGTGCTGTTGGCTGGGGACGGCCCGCAGCATGCGCGGAACGATACGGCCGCCTGGCGTGGTGCAATGACGCTCGCTGCGATTCACGCTCTGCATCGCAGTTTTCCTGGGTCGGAAAAGTGGCCGATCGCGTGCGCCGGTTTCTCTGGAGGAGGGAAAGGAGTTGGTTACGTAGCGCCTTTGCTTGCTAGGAATGGTTGTCGCGTCACCGGAATTTATATGACCGGTGCGAACGAAGACCATCTGAGCGACGGGTACGCGAGGATCCAGCCCGGCGCGAATTTTCTCAACACCGCAATTTACATCAGCGCTGGGCGCGACGACAGGATCGCGACCGTGGAGCAGCAGTACACCGTCGCCGGTTCAATTAAGCGAACAGGGTTTCAGCGTATGCGAATCGGGACTTTCCACGGCGGCCACGAAGTCAACGACGCACAAACTTCCATCGCGCTGCGCTGGTTCCGCGAGTTGGCGAAATAGTACCCGGTCGCGACGCGAGAAACTGCAGCGCGCACAAATGGAGGGGCGAGCTCTGCAAGCCATGCACGCGCGCGATGACGATCGAACGTTCGTTAGGCGTCGCAGAGCTCCGCCCTCCATCTTTGGCATTTCACTTGATTGACCGCACTACGACCGGCTCAGCAAAGAGCGAATTGCCGCGCTCAATTCGTGAGGATGCTCAGTGCCTAAGGCGAACTTTCGGCCGTTGCGCAATGTAATCGCCACCGCATCCAATCCGGAAACGTTATAGAGCCAGCCGTACGGCGTCAGGTGAATTCCCCAGCCGTACCACCAGCGAATCCGAATTGGTTCGCATCCGGCAATCTCCGCCATCGGCACTCTCTTGCGGATAACTCCAACGCCCAACAGCGCCCGCAAAGTTTTGTCGTCGATCTTGATTGTCAGTTTGGTAAACACGATCGCGCAAATGAGAAGGGTCACTTCGATCATTGCACTGATCAGCAGACCGTGCCGATCAGCTGGCGCAACGATTCCCGTGATCGCAACAAAAGCCGCCGCGCCAAACAGGGCGCAGATTGTTAGGTAACCGATTTGCGTATGTTCGTATCGCATCACAAAAGCTTGTCCCGTGAGTGTTGCGCGGCTGACTGCCGAAATTTCTCCAGCGACTTTACCAGGTTCCCTGGCAACGGGCGTACTCGGTCGAAAATGCGCGGGGCCAGTGGTTGGGCTGTTGTGTACCCGGCGGCGAACATTTCCAACTTTGAATCGAGATTGTCGATGTAATGCAACGCCATTGCCTCAGGCGTTTTCGGCTCAACCGGTGAACCCAGTTCCTTCTGGCCATGATGGGCGCCAATGAGATGCAGGAGATGCAGGCGCACGTCTTCCGAGGAAGGCACGTAAGTTTTCCATAGGTCCGCGTTGTCGGCGCTAAGTTTTCGCCAGAGTAAATTGACCACTTCAAGTCCGATGGAAATGTGGCCGACTAGTTCACCGAGTTCATCAAAATCCATAACAAAGCCGGTTTCGGGGAATTGGTTTTCCCAGAGTTTACCAGAGTCGTGAAAGAGAATACCGGCGATCAAAAGATCGAGATTCAACTGCGGATAGAGCGGCGCAATCTCGCTCGCCACCCGCATCATTTGCGCCGTGTGCTCAACCAATCCGCCGCGTCGAGCGTGATGATATTTGCGCGCCGCTGCGGCCCGGCGAAAACGATCGCCCCATTCGTTCACGAACATTTGCGTCAGGGCGCGGAGGCGGGGGTCAAGAATGCCGTCGATGGATTGTACGATGAATTCCCAGTCAGTCGCTTGCTTTGCGCGCAGGTCCGCCGGCCCTTCTAACAACTCCTTGGTCTCTTGATCGGAGAGTGGCCGAAACATCCACTTGTCTGCCTCGAGTCCAAATTGCGGGTGTTGCCGAAACTCTCCAGTCAGCTCGATAAAACTTTCGGGCGTGAGTCCGCTGCACGTTTTGTAGTTAGGATGGTCGCTCCAGACCCGCAGTTTCATGCGATCGCACGCGTCTGCCAGAACGAGTTCGCAATATGGTTTTCCTTCTCGCTGCGTCTTCGCAGCGGCCGATTCCACCTGCACGTGCACGCGCGCCGGCACCGCGCTCCCGCTAGTGCGGGATGCCGCTCGGCGAATTTCTGTCAAAGTCAGTAAATCCATCTCGATAAATCTAACACAGGTCGCAAACGCCTGTAGCGTCCGCTGTCCTCAGCGGACTCTTTGCCGTGTCTGCAATTCTTGCCCAGACAATTCGCCGTTACGCCACATGTACGCTCCATTTGCTCAATGTTTCTGAAGCACCTTGAATGCAGCGCTTGCGGGCTTCATCACGAGTGGTCGCGTTTGCAGAATGTCTGCCTTTCCTGCCAGAAACCGCTCTTCGCGATTGTTGATCTCGCTGCGGCGAGTCGAACGCTGACGCGCGAGGCCCTCGCGACGCGAGAAAAATCGTTGTGGCGGTATCGCGCAGTGCTGCCATTGCCTGACAACGTCGAGCCCATTTCGCTAGGCGAAGGCGGAACACCACTCTTGCGCGCAAGAAAGTTTGCTGCCGATCTCGACGTTTGGATCAAAGACGAATCGCTAAACCCGACGCAGAGTTTCAAGGCGCGCGGGATGAGTGTGGCCGTTTCGATGGCAAAATATCTTGGTGCTACCAAACTTGCCGCCCCGAGCGCCGGAAATGCCGGCGGCGCGCTCGCTGCCTACGCAGCTCGGGCGGGTCTCGAAGCGCATATCTTCATGCCGAGCGATACGCCGCGCGCGAACGTGATTGAGTGCCGCGAGCTCGGCGCTCATGTCACGTTGATTGACGGACTGATTACTGATTGCGGCGCTGAAATCGCGCGGCGCAAAGCGAAGGATGGCTGGTTCGACATGTCCACTCTGAAAGAGCCGTATCGCGTGGAGGGGAAAAAGACGCTCGGCTACGAACTAGCGGAGCAATGCGAGTGGCAGCTGCCCGATGTCATTCTTTATCCCACTGGCGGC
>QHOK01000178.1 GCA_003218755.1 Verrucomicrobiota bacterium | reverse complement strand
GCATCGGGAACTATCCAAACAGTTCGCCGCGCGCACAGTGGAAAAGATTTATCTCGCGCTGGTCGCCGGAAAACTGCGCAAACCGGCTGGACTAATCGAAGAGAAAATCGGACGACATCCGGTCCATCGTCGACGCATGCGGGTGACTTCCCTCCGTGGCCGAACAGCAACAACCGAGTATCGCGTCATCCGCTTCAGCAATCAGGCAAGCCTAGTTGAATGCCGGCTGCACAGCGGACGCACTCATCAGCTTCGGGTGCATCTTCATCATCTCGGCCATCCCGTGCTCGGCGATAAAATTTATGCGCCACGCTTTGCAAAAAATTTTCCGCGCCAAATGTTGCATGCGTGGAAGCTTGGGTTTCATCATCCAGGCACGGGAGATTGGAAAATTTTGGAAGCGCCGTTGCCTGCCGATTTCGCGACCAGCGAATCAAATCTCCGGACCACAAATAATGAGAGATGTCTCGACTCCGCTCGACATGACAAGAGAGCGCCACATCTTCAAATGAACGTGTCTTTCTTCTCATAAAACAGCGAAAACTCAGACGCGGTGGGCCGATTTCGATATGACACTTGCGGGCGATGATCTCGCGCGCATCGACGAGGTTGCCCCGCATGAAGCCATCGCTCGTGCGCGTTATCCGGATTGGGCGATGCAGATAGTGAATCGCTAGCGGAGAGGGTCATTTTCGGGCGTATCTTCTTACTTGGCACTACAGCGTCACTTACGTATTGCCCAATCCTGAGCGATGACGCATGAATGTGGTTTCGCCTTCGCCAAAATGAAAGAGCATTACTTCGATGATTTGAAAGCGGGCGATCGTTTCAAATCTGAACCGCTAAATGTGACGGAGAAGCAGCTCATCGAGTTCGCTCACAAGTTTGATCCGCAGATGTTTCATCTTAGTCGTAAAAGCGCCGAGCGAACAATTTTCAAAGGCTTGATCGCCAGCGGCTGGCACACCGCAGCAATGACCATGCGGCTGTTTGTGCAAAATATGAATTTCGCTGAAGGCGCGATCGGTCTTGGGGTTGATGAATTGCGCTGGCCTAATGTCGTGCGACCGGGCGACGTCCTGACCGTCGAAACCGAGATTGTCGATCTGCGACCGTCGCGTTCCCGGCCTGGCTACGGGATTATTCGCTTGCGCAACGTGACGACCAATCAGCGGGGGGAAATCGTTCAGACGATGCTGGCAAGCGCAATGGTGCCAAGGCGGAAACAGTCAGCGTGAATATTTCATGTTGTAACAAAACGCGGTTACGCTAGCGCCCCATCGCAAACATTCCTCATTATCTATGAAGCACGCTCTACGCGGCAGCTCGTTTCCGCGCGGTCGCGTCCAGAATGCGCTTGCGTAAGCGAAGCGACTTTGGCGTCGCTTCCACGTACTCATCTAGCTCGATGTATTCGATCGCGCGCTCAAGCGTCATGCGCAGCGGCGCTTCAAGTTGAATCCCTTTCCCTTCGCCCTGGCTGCGCATGTTGGTGAGGTGCTTTTCCTTGCACGGGTTGACTGGCAAATCTTCCGGGCGCGCGTTTTCGCCCACGATCATTCCTTCGTAAACCTCTTCCTGCGGACCAATGAAAAGGCGGCCGCGCTCCTGAATATTGTTGAGTGCGTAAGCAGTGCTGACGCCGGATTCCATCGACACCATCACGCCGCGGCCGCGCCCGCCAATCTCGCCTTTGAATGGCGCGTATTCGCGAAAAAGATGGCTCATCAATCCCTCACCGCCAGTCAGGTTCACCAGGTCAGTCTCCAATCCGATCAAGCCACGCGTGGGGATGATCGCTTCGATTGATACGCGCGAAGCGTGATGATCCATTCCGAGAATTTCGCCTTTGCGATTGGCGACGGATTGCAGGATCTGGCCGAGATTTTCATTTGGTAGATCGACATACAGATTTTCAAGCGGCTCCAGCAGGGTGCCGTCCTCTGCTCGGCCAAAAATCACTTCGGGTCGCGACACCATCAGTTCATGCCCTTCGCGCCGCATCTGCTCCACCAGGATAGCGATTTGCATTTCGCCGCGCGCATTGATCTCAAATGCGCCTGCAGTTTCGGTGTCGTTGACTTGAAGGGAAACGTTGCCACGCGTTTCACGAACCAGTCGCTCGCGAAGGTGCCGCGCAGTCACGAATTTTCCGTCGCGTCCCGCAAACGGCGAATCGTTAACTAGGATATGCATGCGAATTGTTGGTGGATCGATATCGACGAACTGAAGCGACGCGCGCTCCTCGCGATCGGTCAGCGTTTCGCCGATGTAAACCTCCTCGAAGCCAGTTAGCCCAACGATGTCGCCGGCGGTGACGTGTTTTATTTCGACTTGCTCCAATCCCGCATAGGTGAAAAGGGCAGTGACTGTAGCTCGCTCGTGGCGGCCATCGCGGTGAATGCAGACGATCGAATCGCCGACGGCAACGCGCCCGCTCACGATGCGTCCAAGCGCGATCCGGCCAAGATAATCGCTATAATCCAGATTTGACACGAGCATTTGAAAAAACGGCTCGGTTGAGACTTTTGGCTGCGGCACATGTTGCACGATCGCCTGAAAGAGGGGCGTCATGTCCGCGCTGTTTTCGTGCAGCTCGCGCGCGGCAAAACCGTTTTTCGCGCTCGCATAAATGATTGGGAAATCGAGCTGCTCGTCTGTTGCTTTCAGCTCAACAAAAAGATCGAAAACCATATCGACGACTCGGTGAGGCCGTGCGTTTTCTCTGTCGATCTTGTTTATGACAACGACCGGCTTGAGTTTGTTTTCCAGTGCCTTGCGCAAGACAAAACGCGTCTGCGCCTGCGGTCCGTCGTGGGCGTCGACGACTAGCAGCACGCCGTCCACCATTTTCATGATCCGCTCGACTTCGCCGCCGAAATCGGCGTGGCCGGGTGTATCGACGATGTTGATGCGATAGCCGTTCCACTGAAAAGCCGCATTCTTCGCGCGAATCGTGATTCCTTTTTCACGCTCGAGATCCATCGAATCCATTACGCGCTCTTCGATCTGTTGGTTTGAACGAAACGTCCCCGATTGGCGCAGCAATTGATCCACGAGCGTCGTCTTGCCGTGATCGACGTGCGCAATAATAGCGATATTACGGATCTTATTCATTGAAGGGAGACTTTCCCGAGCAGGCGAGCCGCGAACACTACGAGAGACAACACCCAAGTCAAACGGCAGCGCACTCCCGCCGGCCAACCGGCTAGGAGAAATTTCGCAGCCGTTCACGTGACGCTATGATTCGCGTTTACGACGATACTGGCAATGTGATCGAAACGCATGAGCACTCTGGCGATTTTAAAAAGTGGTAAAGTTTTTTTATCGCACCGGGCGTCTGTTCTTGGTAACATCGCGGATTAAACCAAACCTCAGTAAGGAGACACATCATGCCAACCGGCAAGCGCAACGTTCTTGACGACTTAATGAGCCGCCAGTTTCCCGGCGGCATTACTATTCAAGAATCCTCCAAGAGCTGGTTCGACAACGCTATGCGTTTCTCCTTCAAGGCCAAGAAGGGTTTCATTGGCACGACGATTTCCGGGGTGATCCGCGTAAATGACGACTCTGTAGTCATGGACTCCGACCTGCCAGGACTAGTCACAATGTTCGTTTCCGAAGACAAAATCCGCAACGTGATCAACGAACAGTTGGACAGTTTATTCCCGGCTTAAGCTGTTTCATGCCTATATGTTTTGCGGCACGGCCCAGAGCCTCTTTCGTCGCCCATGACAATGAGGCCTAACCAAGCGCTGCAGCTAACGACTCGACTGCGCCATGCGCTCGATGTATCTTAGCTAGTGTGCGGGAGCTTCGCTTGCGTCCGGCGAAGTCCTGGCTGAGCTTTGTCCTTACGCCGATGGGGAGTCGCTTCAAAAGCCATTTCGTATATGTGACGGTCGCTCTTCTAGCTGCGTGCCAAACGCCAACAGCTTCAAATCAGGCAACCGCTTCTAGCAAGGGCACTGCTGCAATTGGGCAGTCGGCCTCTCGGTCATCGCCATACGAAGTCGATACTTTGGCCCTCTGCCAGATCCAGGTAGTAGACGGGAATCGCTAGCAGCCCAAGAAACAGACAAATGATCAAATGTCTGCGCCAGGTGGACTTCATAACCGATTCGGTTTCCCCAAATCCCCGGTCAACACGTGCAATGCAGGATGGCGTACGCCTGGCCCTTCTTCACTTCCTCTAGCAGCTGACAAACTTCCGACGTGGGCGCCGCAATGACTTCGATACCGCGCCGTTTCGCCTCCGCTAGGACTTCGTCCATCACCGGAAGCGCGCCATGAGCGCCGGTCCCGACAATGAGCTGCTTGCCTCCCCACGGAATGTCTTCCCCGGCCGAAAGCGGTGTGTGGCCGAACTTATCGCGAAATTGCTTGGAGGGTCCTTTCTTCCGTTTCCGCACTTTGCCCCCGTCGATCACCACATCATGCCTGTAGCGCTTTCCCTCCACCTCGATCTCGCCAAATTTGACCAGCCGCGCTTTCATATTTTAATGTTCCGCTGGCTCGAACTCCAAGGCAAGGGACAGGGATTCTAAGATTTCGCGGAGCGCGAATACCATCTGGCATTGGTCGGAGTTTGATAGCGGTGGGCATTTCGCCGCGCTCCAAGCGCGCGAATCGTGATGCGTTTACGATGATGCTGGCAACGTGATTGAGACGCACGAGCACAAGGGCGATTTCAAAGAAACGTAAAGCTTACGTTTCTAGCTCGGCATCCGGGGACGACGCGCTGAATCTGACTAGGTTTGTGAAAATGATTTCACCTCATGTTGGCACCTAACGGCTGAGCTCACCTGCGAGCAGCCCACTGGCACCGCGAGCCAGCTGCTCCCGCTGGCTCGGCAGCCAACATCGCAAGTACCGAGATCATGGCTTATCTCGAACTATCTCTTTTTGGGATCCGAATGTTCTTTGTATAAGGTTGCCTTGTCCGGGATGTAGTACTCTCCGGGCGTCTTAACTTCGATAACCTTCCAATCCAAACTGCGGCCGTGAAGCGTCAAACGCACCTTCAACAGCGCATCTGAATAACCGCTGTGAACGTCAACGATGGCGTTGTCGCCTTTGATTATGCCTGTAATTGAAGGCGAGCCTTCGCCATCAGGCACGGTATCGGTTCTACTGCCGTCCTTCGTGACAGCCGAATGATAGCCTGTCAACTGATCGCCATTTTGATGCAAGTGAATTGCAAAATCCAAGCCGCGATGCGAGGCCCATTCCCCCTCGAATGTTTTATCGGGGGGATTTGCATACAGACCCGCGACTGTACTTGCTAAACACGCAAACATTAGACCAACAATTTTTCTCATAACAACCTCCTAAGGCAACAATCCGTTTATTTCTTGAATTTCACGCTCGACATCATCGTGTTAAAAGTTTTGTCCAACGTTTTATCCATCGCCTTATGATCAGTGGGACCGTAAGATATGCGAAATATGAAGCGTTTATATTTACCGATAACTAAGCGCTGATCTTCGGGATACTCAATAAAGTACGCTGGCAGTCCATCGAGTTGGCCTGCTTCTTTTGAGATAACTGTTGGATCTTGCGTTTCGCTATCGACATATTTCTTTAAGTCAAAGTCCCGATTTGCGTTGACAGAATCTAGCCAGATTTGAAAAAGACCGCATCGTTCCTTCCGTTCATAACACCCTTGAGGACCATCGAAATTTACATTGTCGCTTTCTTGAATAGATAATTCGGTCCCAGAATCGGGCGCTTGCATCACATAGGCTTCCCAAGAGGCCGGGTAACTGAGCCTCCATCCGTGGCTGTTATTGAGCTGCACCCATTTATCGGATGCCTGAAGTCCCGCGACCGCGAACAATGAAAAAATCAAAAATCTCGCGACGGAATGATTCATAATTGTGACTATGCAATCACTCGAAAAGCGGAATCACGTAGAATGGATTTTTATCAGGAAGTATGACTTCATGCTAGCAGAAAATCACTGGTAAGGGTCGAAATTCGCCGCAAGCGCGAATCGCCAATTCGAGTTCCACAAAAGCAGTCAACTTTTCAGCCTCCCGCACAACAAAACGCTTTCCGTCGCCACGATGTGCGTCTGCAATCCAGATTGTTCGCCCTTTGGAATCAATCGCCGAGACCCAGCCCAAACTCCAGCCGTGCTTCTCGAGATTGTCAGCTTGCCACGATACCCTGCTGTGGCTTATCTCTTTCTCGCTAGATGCCTTCGATCACCTCCGCATGAACATCGCCCAAGAACTTGAACGACTAGCCAAACTCCATGCCGATAGGATGCTGAGCGACGAGGAATTCACCAAAGCAAAGAGCCAGCTTTTATTTTCTCCTGGGCTCTCAGCCGTTCCCTTTAAAAGCATACGCCGCCAGTCCTCACACACATTTTGTGGCTTGCCGCTATGGGCCATTGCTATCGGTCCAGATCTGGAACGCGGGGAGATGCGTGGACACGCTCGCGCCATCTTCGCCGTGGGCGACATGGCGACCGGCTGGTTCGCGTGTGGCGGCTTGGCACGTGGTATTGTCGCGGTCGGCGGTCTTGCCATTGGCCTCGTTGCGTTCGGCGGAGGTGCCATCGGCGTCCTGGTTGCACTTGGCGGTGTTGCCATTGGAGGTATCGCCTTTGGTGGAGGTGCGATTGGGGCCATCGCCATCGGCGGCGGCGCTTGTGGCTATTACGCATTCGGCGGTGCCGCTGTCGGCGTTCATACGGTCTCGGGCCTGCACCGGGATCCGGCGGCGGTTAGCTTCTTTCAGCACTACTTTCCGTGGCTTACAAGTCGGATCCATCATTGACGATTTACCCGCCATCTAACAAAGCGCTGCAGCTAACCCAGCACTTTGTTGCAACTTCTTGGCACATGCACGACTTAATCTTCAAAGTGCTGGGTAGCTGATCTAGTTGTCGTTAGGCGTTAAGACGCTCATGCCTAGTTTCGCGCTCATCCATTGGTCATACGTCGCCATAGCTCTGGCCGCGGCAGCCATACTGATCGCGATTCCATTTCTTTCGCTGGCATTCCGCTCCGCACGAGCATTAGCCTACACGCGCACGGACGATTTCCGTCTTAGCAGCGCAAATATGTGGACGGAGCCACACCATGCGCCAGACGGCGGCTCGTTACAACTCATGCGGCTAAAGGACGATCAGTTCGTGCTGGTCAGTGTCGGCGTTTCCACCGTAAAGGTTTTCGTCACGCCGGACCGATCTGATATCACGCGGTACCGCGAGCTACAGGAGTTTCCGCTGCACAGCGCATTCGAACGCATAAGGCAGTCCTCACAGCAGCGTCGCGCAGAAGATTTGCTCTTTCTGGAGCGCGTCCGCCATGCGATAGGTTGGCCACAGTCGGCAAGCGATCTCGCCTCATCATTACAATCGATTGATAGCAGTCTACTACTCCATGGCCGCAAAACGCCTAACCAATCGCTGCAGCCAACCGCTGACCGGCCGGAAAATTTGCACATGATGTCTGCAACACTGAAATTCGCAGCGAAGCTCGGCGCCGTCAGCGGTGGCCGAGCTTATTCTCGTTAGGAGAATTCCACTTTGGAGGCCACATGAATGAATGACGCACAAGCGATCACCGACACTGAACGACAAGAGTTGCTGGCTCTGTACCAAGTCACCGCACAGGATCTCGCGTTCTTTAAAGGACAGCAGTGGAATCTAACGAACTACACGTCGCTTGCTCTGGCAGCAATCGTCGGCATCGCTCAGCTGCCCGGCAGCGCTCTGACGTCATGTGAACGGCTAGTGCTCTCCGTCGTCGCGTCAGTCGTCGTCCTCATAGCAGGCTTGGTCTTATGGCGACTGAACTCGTCAATTAATATGCGGCGCCAACGACTGGAACGACTATTCTCACAGCTGTCTGAGCGGTTCCGAGGCGCACGAGGAGAGAAGGCCATTGTCAGCGCAGCCGAGATGTCCACGTTCCTTACCGCGCTTCTCATCGTCGGGCTTAGCATCGTCTGGTGGCTCGTCTACTTCCGCGCCTAACCCTTCCGTGGAGCGGGCGTCCAACAGCGGGCTTCGCCCACCGTCGGCCGCCGCTCACATCAAAGGTTAGATGATAAGTGGGGTCGCACGCGTGAGGCGACACATCAGTCTTGAAGTTTTCCGCGCAAAACAGTGAGTGAATACGGCGGCAACTCGTAGGACGGTGATGCTTCTCT
>QHOK01000177.1 GCA_003218755.1 Verrucomicrobiota bacterium | reverse complement strand
CCGGCGACGAGATGTTGAGATGCATGTCGCCAAGCTGCAGACCAAGCCAGTACATTGTGATCAGATGCCCGACCGGATAGCTCTGATGACTATGCTCCACGAGTTTGGGACGGGAAGTGGTACCAGAGGTGAAATAGAGTAGCATTGGATCGGTTGCGTTCGTCGGAGCGTCTGGCGTGAAGCGTGGTGACGCATGCAATAGAGAGCCATAACTGGTCCAGCCTGACGGCGCTTCTCCCAGAGCAATGCGCTTTACCGTCGGATCGAGGCCATCGAATTTCGCTGCGTCGGCGGCATTGACAATGAGATGCCGCACACGGCCACGCTCGAAGCAATCCTTCAAATCATTCCGAGTCAGCAGCGTGGTGGCGGGAATAACGACAGCGCCGACTTTCATTGCCGCCAGCATCGTTTCCCACAGCGGGACGACGTTGCCGAGCATTAGCAAGATGCGTTCGCCACGCTTCACACCCAGTGCGTGCAAACCGTTGGCGATGCGATTGGAGCGTTCGGAGAGTTCGGCGAAGGTGACGGTGGCTGCGCCATCACCGACGATTTTCAGAGCGGGCTGGCTTGCACTTGCGCCGCGTGCCAGCTCAGCGTCGAACCAATCGAGCGCATAGTTAAAATGCGTGAGCTGGGGCCAGCGAAATTCCGTATGGGCAGTCTTGTAGTCGGTCCGATACGCGAACAGAAAGTCACGCGCAGCCTTAAACGCTTCGACCCCCATCACAACATCTCCTTTTCAGAAGATTCACCACAAACATCTTACATGGATCGTCGACATTCTGCGGTGATCATGATTATTGCATCGTGTTTATCACGGCAGCCCTTTGTCCTTACCCGCATTACATCGAAACAGCGGTATTTACAGCACTCGGTTCCTTACACTTGCTGGTTGTCGTCCTCACTAATTGACGGTTCGCACAGCTCGTCACCGCAGCCTTTGTTATGTTCAGCATCGCTGTTACAGGGATGGCGGTAGTGATCATTTTGAGACTTTTGTATGCCCGCAGCACCTAAAAATTGCTCCAACCAACCGCTGGCCGTTGCGACGAGACATTTGTGAGAGAGTTTCTACTTCTTCCTAGCCATCCAGTGCAGAGCAAGAGCCGGCACGAGAAAGAAAAATACCAGCACGACGCGCAGCTGGATGAAAAATAGTAGGACCAATCTTCCAAATTCTTTCTCGTCGATTTTGAAGAAATGCGTGGCCCAGGATGCGCCAGTGTTCCAAAAGAGCAGCGTCGCGCCGAAATAGAACAGGGCGAATATCAGGCCGATAATAAATGCGGTGAAGAAAAAGTTTCGGAAGAAGATGATCTTATCGCGGTCCATGCCGCGATTATTTACTTCAACGAGGCCAGATCAATCACAAACCGATAGCGGACATCGCTCTTCACCATTCGGTCATATGCATGATTGACCTGTTGAATGGGGATGACCTCGACGTCTGCGGTAATCTTGTGCCTGCTGCAGTAATCGAGCATCTCCTGTGTTTCGGGCAAGCCCCCGATCAGTGAGCCAGCGATGCTCCTTCGGCCCAACACCAGGTTAAACGGTGAGAGTTGTTCCTCACCCGATGGCAACCCGACGCAGATCATTACGCCATTTGTTCGAAGCAGGCTCAGATAGAAATCCAAGTCATGCCTAGCTGAAACGGTGTCGATGACAAAATCAAACTGGTTACTCAGCGTTTTCATTTTTTCGGCATCACTCGTCAGGACAAAATCAGTCGCACCCATACGTTTAGCATCGCGTTGCTTGTTCGGTGATCCGCTTAAGACCGTCACCTTCGCTCCGAATGCGGAAGCAAATTTGACGGCCATATGGCCCAGGCCTCCCAGACCGAGAACGCCAACTCTGTGTCCCTTACCGACTTTCCAGTAACGAAGTGGGGAATACGTGGTGATGCCGGCACATAAAAGCGGTGCCGTTTTTTCAAGCGGGAGTTTCGATGGAACTTTCAAGACGTAATCTTCGTCCACGACAATTTTCGTGGAATAACCTCCTTGGGTGACGGTCTTCCCGTCCTTCTCGTAGCTGTTGTATGTCAGGACGAGCCCGTCGGTGCAATATTGCTGCAGCCCGTTCATGCAATTCGAACATTTTCGGCACGAATCTACGAAGCAGCCGATAGCCACAAGGTCGCCCTTTTTTAATCTTCGTGCCTTTTTGCCCTTCTCGATGACTCTGCCGACGATCTCGTGTCCCGGCACCATCGGGTAAATCGACCTGCCCCATTCGTTGCGGACGAGATGCAGATCGGAATGACAAATCCCGCAGTAAAGGATATCGATGAGAACGTCCTTCGGGCGAAGATCGCGCCGCTCAAAATCAAACGGGGACAGAGGCGAAGTGATGCTTTGTGCCGCATAGCCTGCAACAGGAATCATGATGAACCAGAGTTACGCGGAGAGGCGGCAGCAGCAAATAGTTTGCATTCCGAGCGCTTTAAGCGTGCAAACGCGATGCGATTCCCTCAAAAAAGTCCATGATCACAAAAAATCTCGGAATGCTCCTGCTGGCCATCTATCTCATTCTTGTCGGAATCATGGCTCTCGTTCACTTCGCTATCCCGCGTGATCGTCACCGGAATTCTAGCGCTGCGGGCAGGGATTTTGATTCTCATCGGCAAGTAAGACGGCCCGCGCAAAAGGTTAGGCGGCAAAGCCGCATCTTATTGGCAACGCGTTGAGGACAACGCGTTCCACCTTCTAGCAGCGAAAGGTGGATCGGCTTCTCTGAAGACGATGGCAAACCAATCGCCGAAGGCGCAGATTAAAAACTTGTGCCACTCAGATTGCGCCCACGGCGCCCGAGATCAGCAAAACGACGATGCTGAGCGAAATAAAAATCTGGATCATCGCCAGAATCTTCGCCCAGCGCGCCAGAAGCGGCGCGTCGGTCGGGCCGAAGGTAGAACTCTGCGTGAAGGCGACGAAGAGATAGTCGATAAAGCGCGGCCGCCAGCGTGCACACGCAAATTCGGAGCGCTCATCGTGCGGAATTTGCATCTGCGGAAAAAGGAAACTCGTGCTGCCGAATTTCTTTTGTGTGTGGCGCAGGGTGGGTCCACCGCCGTCCAGCCGCCAATACCAGAGCGCGAAGACGATCACATTCGTCAGCCAAAGTAGTCCGCCTGAGCGAAGCAACTGCAATGGGGATTCGCGGTGTGCAGGCAGTGCGCGCACCAGCAGAATCACTGAGCCGATCAGCGCCAGTGTTGTGATTCCATTAATGATGAATCCGAGAATGCGATTAAGTGAATGTTTTCCTACGCGATGGCTCACGACCGTTGGCACGAGCAAAACGACAATCACAGTGGGTAACAACCAAGTCGGGCCGACAACGAGATCGCGCGGTAGCGCCAGGTAAATTGCGCAGATCGCCAGAAATGCGAGCACCGCTTGTCCGCGCGGCTCTGGTTTATCAATGTGCTCTGGCGAGCTGGTCATTACATGACTTATAGCTAATTTTAAAAGTCGTGGCGAGAGATCGCTCTTACCCGTGCACCGCTGGCTCGCCTCGCTTGGAGCTCCAGATTATAGTTCCCACATGCCAAAGCGCGTCTGCTATATCCACGTCGGTCCGCACAAGACGGGCACGACTTCGATCCAGTGGTTTCTGCAGGAAAACCGAGAGGAGTTACTGAAGTGTGGTTATTTCGTACCTGAAAGCGAGACAAAGCGCGGCGCGCACTATGCGCTGGTTGAGAAGCTGTGTGGACTGGAGCTGGGGGAGCACCGAGAGCCGCTGGTGGCTAAGTCCATCCGGGCACTCGTTGAGACGCCCTCTGAAGCAATCGTTATTTCTTCGGAGTCTTTGGAAGGAATCCTGCGAAGCCGAAAACATGCCGATGTATTCTTCAGCCGAATTGGAGAACTGAACCTTGAACCGAAGCTCATTTTGTTCCCGCGCAACCAGCCCCAATGGATTAACTCGAGCTATTCCAGTTCGGTCAAGAGCTTCCGCCTGTCGGACCCATTCCAACCCTTGCGCTTCGTTCAGTCGGTCGGCGCCAAATTTTCGCGTTGGCTCGAGTTGGCAAACGCTCACGCCGCCGAACTGATTGCTCGACCCTTCACGAAAGAAACCATCGACCGCGGCGTGATACCGGAGTTTCTCCGGAGCATCGACATCAACTCATCGCAATTCCGAGATGGCCAGATCAGGCAGAATGAAGCAGCCGGGCCGTTCACGGTAAGCGTGGCCCGCGACGTATTGCGCTCGATCGGCGAGACCAACAAGCGGCTTACCTGGCTTCAGGCGAACCGATGTAAAGCCAAGCTCGCCGGGTATCTTGGCGAAAAAGGATTGGCTGATGCCGGTTACTGCGGGCTGACTACCGCCCTGGCGAGACATATTGAACAAGAATTGCGCTCGGATAATGATTC
>QHOK01000176.1 GCA_003218755.1 Verrucomicrobiota bacterium | reverse complement strand
CGAAAGTATGAACAGGGTGATCGAAGTAGACTTTCTCCCCCGGGAACCCAACGCCGGTTTCTCCTGGCCAGGTTCAAACAGTGGTTCGGAAGTGAAACAAGTGCCCCGCATCCTGATTGTCGATAACGACGCTGACACCACTCACTTGGTGAAAATTCTTCTCGAAAGAACGGGGCACTATCTGGTGCTCGAAGAAAACGACGCTAGCAAAGCTCATCAGAGCGCCCGGAATTTTCGGCCAGATCTAATCTTGCTTGATATCGTGATGCCAGAGACCGACGGAGGCGAAGTAGCAGAAGAAATCGAAGCCGACCCTGAATTGCAAAACACGCCAATGATATTTCTCACGGCAGCATTCCTGAGCTGATCAAGGCGATTGAGGAACATCTGCCTATGCGAGCGACGTCTCACGTTTCTCTCCCGAAGGAGAGACCCCGGAGCGACTCTTAGGTAGCACCGTAAAATCCTACGGACGCGCAATGGCTACCAAGCGGATCGGCTCCGAGATTTACTCTATGAAAAAGAATAAATTACTCACTTTAATAGGTACCACTCTCGTAGCCCTTAGTCCGGCAGCCTGGGCAGCTCCTCACGGTGGCGGAGGCGGTTTTGCTGGTGGCGGCCACTTCGGTGGTAGTCACTTTGGCGGTTATTCTGGCGGTTCTCAAGGGGCCCCAGCTTTCTCCGGTGACGGTGCACGCTTTAGCGGCTTTGGCGGAGGCGGATTTCGCGCAGCCCCGTATAAGTCTGGGGGCGCCCATTTTGCTGGTAGAAGTTTCGGCGGGCCAACCGGTGCATTCCGATATTACAACGGAGGCAGCGGCACGCCTGCTGCTCGGACGTACCAATTCAGCGGACGGGGAAACCAATCGATGAGATCGTATGCCGGCAGGAACGCAACCGTTGCTCGCCAGCAGAATCGCTCGTCATCACTAACACGGCAAAACATGCGGGCCTCCAACGCGCAGTCGTCGGCGGCAGTCCGGAGGGCGATTGACAATCATCGGGTGTTTGCGCGTCACGATGGCAACTGGCACCATGATTGGGACAGGCATCGCGCCCACTTTGATCACGGCCACGTCTTTATTTTTACGGATGGCTTCTGGTGGGGACTACGATTACTACGACTATTCCCCTTACGACTACAATGACCAGTCGGCCTATGTTGATTCGGATCAGTACGGAAATAATACGACCGTAAGCGCGGTTCAATCGGAGCTTGCGAAGCTTGGTTACTATCACGGTTCGATCGACGGCGTTGTTGGAGACGAAACCCAGGCCGCTCTCGCGCGTTATCAAGAAGACCACGACTTAAGCGTCACAGGGACACTCACCGCAGCAACGCTTCAATCGCTCGGATTACCGCGGACAGCGAGCTAGCGAGAACAGCGTTTCGGCACCATGAAATTTCTCAAACACAACAAATGAAAGGCTGATTCCATGAACAACAAACCATTCTCAGGCAAAGTTGCGCTCGTAACTGGAGGAACATCCGGTATTGGCAAAACCACTGCGATCGAGTTCGCTCGCGCTGGTGCAAAGGTCGTTCTGACCGGTCGCCGCGAAAAAGAAGGAGCGCAGGTCGTCGCTGAAATTGAGAAACTCGGCGGTGAGGCGGCGTTCGTCCGCGCCGACGTGGCGAAAGACGCGGACGTGAAGCGGATGGTCGATTTTACGATCGACAAATTCGGCCGGCTCGACATCGCCTTTAACAACGCAGGCGTGGAATGGAAAGGCCCGCTGGATCAGGCCACCGAAGCCGAGTATCGCCGCATTTTCGACATCAACGTTTGGGGCGTCTTGAATTCGATGCGTCACGAGATTCCCGTCATGCTCAAGAACGGCGGCGGTGCCATCGTCAACACTTCAAGTGTGGCTGGGCACGTTGGTCTCGGGCAGGTGAGCATTTATATCGCGTCCAAGCATGCAGTCGAAGGGCTAACCAAATCCGTCGCGCTCGAGTTCGCCAAGCAAAACATTCGCATCAACGCCGTTGCTCCGGGTGTGATCGCGACCGAGATGTGGGATCGGTTTGCCGGAGATGAATTGCGCGACCAGGTTGCTTCGATCATTCCCGTGGCGCGGGTTGGCGCTAGCGAAGAGATCGCCGCAGCGGTTCTCTATCTCTGTTCCGACAACGCGAAATTTA
The DNA here is from genome assembly GCA_003218755.1 of Verrucomicrobiota bacterium. Classification (GTDB taxonomy): domain Bacteria; phylum Verrucomicrobiota; class Verrucomicrobiia; order Chthoniobacterales; family UBA10450; genus Udaeobacter. The sequence continues at coordinate 4,450 of QHOK01000176.1, read as the reverse complement.
CCACCGGCACGTCGCTGGTGGTGGATGGAGGCTTTGTAGCGCAATAAACGATGAAAGGAAGATGCCGGTGATTTGCCTGAAAGCATTCATTGCCGGTTTTGTTTCCACGCTGGTGGTTCACCAAGGTGTTTTGTGGCTGCTCTATGCAAGCGGTCTTTCGCCGCGAGCACCTTGGAACATGACGCCAGTCCCACCGCTGAACATACCTGCGGTGATTTCGCTGGCATTCTGGGGTGGGGTGTGGGGAATCCTCCTGTGGATTCTGATCGGCGCTTCCCGTGACGGCGCCTATTGGATCAAGGCGATTGCGATCGGTGCGCTCGGACCGAGTCTGGTCGCATGGTTTGTAGTTATGCCGATCAAAGGCCTCGGTCCGGCTGGCGGCTGGGACCCGAAAATCATCATTGGCGGACTGCTGCTGAACGGCGCTTGGGGACTCGGCGTAGGTCTCATAATGCGACTGGTGCCACTTCCGTGGTAAAATCAAAAAACGAAAGGAATAAAATGAAAGACGGAAAACTAAATGGAAAAGTTGCGGTGGTGACGGGAGCGTCGAAAGGAATCGGCGCGGGCATCGCGAAAGAGTTCGCGGCTGAAGGGGCGTCTGTGGTTGTGAACTACGCTTCTGCAAAGCAAGACGCAGATCGCGTGGTGGACGAAATTAGTAAGCGCGGAGGAAAAGTAATTGCCATCCAAGGCAACGTCGCGAAGAAGGCAGAAGTTGAGCTGCTCTTGGCTGAAGCGGAGAAAGCCTTTGGCAAGATCGACATCCTCGTCAATAACGCCGGCGTTTACGAATTCGTGCCGCTCGAAGAAGTGTCCGAGAGACAGTTTCACAGACTTTTCGATGTGAACGTTCTTGGCATGCTTCTCGCCACTCAAGAAGCACTCAAGCATTTCAATTCCCAAGGTGGCAGCATCGTTAACATCGGTTCACTCGCCAGCACTCTCACTCCGCCGACAGCGGTGGTTTATAATGCGACGAAGGGCGCGGTGGACGCGATCACGCGGACGCTCGCGAAGGAACTTGGCCCAAAGAGAATCCGAGTAAACTCCATTAATCCCGGAATGGTGGTAACGGAAGGAGCCGTAGCCGGCGGTTACACCGAAGGCGACATGCGGGAAATGTTTGAATCGCAGACGCCGCTCGGTCGCATCGGCCAAACGGACGATATCGCGCCCGCGGCCGTATTCTTCGCTTCAGACGATTCGGCGTGGATCACCGGCGAAACGCTGGTAATCGCGGGAGGTCTGCGCTAATATGAACAGCAGAACGTTTCAATAACGGGAAAGGAAACTTAGATCATGAAAACTAAATCCTTATCGGTCGCACTTCTCGCGGGCGCGGCCACGATTACTCAAGCAAATCCAGGAGGTTTTCACGCAGGCACAGGGGCGTTTCACGGAGGCGCAGTTGCACATAGTGCCCCGGCCGTTCACGCTCCGATGCGCCCCGGCGGTTTTTCATCCTTTCACTCGACGCCGATGCGAACGTACGGCAGTAGACCGTTTTACTCAGGCCAGCGCTATTCCTCATTTGGAATGCGTTCATACCGGCCGACTGGGTTTCGCCAGCCTTCGATCTATCGTGATCGGGCGACGTTTACGCGCTCGGGTCCATTCACTGCGGCAACCATCAGACAACCTAATCAAAGTAATCGTTTCCCGCGATTTGCGAGTTACAGAAATCAACGCGCCACAAGCGTCTGGAACCAGCGAAATACCGGAAGCCAGTTCCGGAATGGAAAGAATCATCTTCGTGCTGACTGGCGAAACCACGTCTTCTCCCAGCGTTCGGCGAACTGGCATCGTGATTGGGACCGCAACAGCGATCATTGGTGGAATGGCCACCGATGTCACTTCTTTAACGGCTCGTGGGTAATCTTTAACATCGGATTCGATCCTTGGTGGCCGTCTTGGTACTACCCAGACGATTACTACGCCTACGGTTACCCGTACTCCGGCTACGATGTTCCGTATTCCTACGATTATGATCCGGGTTACTACAACTCCGGCGATTACCAAGGGCAGATGTATTACGATCAAAATAGCTATCCCGATCAATCGCAGGGCTACTACGATTCCAGTGTTTACCAGGCTGAAGCGTACTACGATCCGAATGGCTACAGCGATCAATCGCAATCAAACTATTCGATCGTTGTCGCAGCGCAGGAGCGACTCGCTCGAGAAGGTTACTATCGCGGCGAGACAGACGGTGCGCTGAGCCCTGAGATGCAGAAAGCCGTCAGGCGTTATCAAATCACCAACGGCTTGCGGCCGACTGGCTACCTCGACAGCGACACCCTGGCGGTAATGGGATTACGCAAGGGCACGAGTTACTAAAACAAGCAAAGCATGGAGTCAAAGATAGGCATGAAGAATCTCGCACGGAGTTGGGGCTCGACAGTCAGTTAACGATGGAGCGCTACCATGAAAAGACCTGATTCGAAAAAGACCATAGAACTTCTGAACAGACGCGATGCGCCACTGTCAACGCGAACCGATCTCTCGCATGCGGCGGTTAAGGATATCAGCGCAGCGATGAACGCCATTCTCGCCGATGTGTTCGCGCTGTATCTGAAAACCAAAAATTTTCACTGGCATATGAGCGGTCCTCATTTCCGTGATTACCACTTGCTGCTCGATGAACACGCCGAGCAGCTGTTCGCGATGACGGATCCCGTCGCAGAGCGAGTCCGAAAGGTCGGCGGTCTTACACTCCATTCAATCGGTCAGATTGCGCGCACTCAGCGCGTGCTCGATAACGATGCCGAATACGTCGAGCCATTGGACATGCTTGCCGAGTTGGCAGACGACAATAAGACGTTGGCTGCGCGCCTCCGTGAGGCGCACAACGTTTGTGATGAACATCGCGACGTTGCGACCGCGAGCCTGATCGAAGTTTGGATCGATGAAACCGAGCGACGGACTTGGTTCCTGTTCGAAACAACGCGTCGAGCGAATTAAGCTACTCGGCGCAGAGAACGATAAAGTCTTACTGCTCACAAATGATTAGTGACCGGGGACGCGTTCAGTTGCAGGAAAATGCGCGACTTCAGCGTCGCGCTGGCCGGTGAAGCCGAGCTTCGGCCAGATCAATGTCGCGTTGGATCCGGCGTAAGGCCTGGTCGTTGATTGCTTCTTCGTTGCGCAGTTGGATCACTGTGTCGCGTTCTGTTTGTAACACTTCGCGGGCCAATTCTTCAAAGTCTTCCGAGAACAATCTGCTGACGCTTTCTTCATCCGGGACTTCACTGCGAAGTTGCCGGATACGGTCTTCGTATTCCGAACGAAGACGTTCAACGGTCCTGGGCCTGGCTCGCTTCCGCGATGCGATTTTCTCAAGACGAGCCAGGGCTGCTTCGTTGGCTTTCAAGCGAGCCAGTCGCTCTTCCTTTTCAGTAACGCGATCGTCCTTGATTTTCAGCCAATGGACCAGCGGCGTAAGAGTGAGTCCTTGCAAAACGAGCGTTGCGAAAATGACACAGAACGTCAGTAGCAGGATCAGCTCGCGTCCCGGGAATGGTTGGCCATTGGTTAGCACAAAGGGGATCGCCAGCGCGCCGGCAAGCGAATCCGCCCCCCGCATCCCGATCCATGCGATCAACGCAGTCTGTTGCCACGGAGCGGGATTTTTACGGCGGAACGTTGCGCTCAGCAGACGCGGCAAGTAGGTGGCTCCGAACACCCAGACGAAACGAACCAGCACGATCACCGCGACAAACACGATCGCCAGCCAGGCCACGCGAGTCACCGTTCCCGGAGCGAGCACGTCGATAACCTGCGGCAGTTGCAGCCCGATGAGCATGAAAAGTATTCCGTTCAGAATAAAGGTGACCATTTCCCAAACGGGCAGCGCTTGCAGGCGCATGCGCCCGCTCAAAATGCGCGGCGCGCGCCACCCGTAATAGATGCCGGCAATAACGACTGCGAGGATTCCGGAGACGTGGAGTTTTTCGCCGCTGAAGTAGGCGACGTACGGCGTAAGAAGTGAGAACATTGTTTGCACCGGCGGATCGTCCAAACGCTTTTGCAATTGTGTTGCCAGCCAGCCCACGGCGAGGCCAACACAGACGCCGCCCGCAGCGACGAAAAGAAACCGCGAGCTCGCTTGTCCCAGCGAAAAAGTGCCGGTCATCACGGCGGCCACTGCGAAACGGAACGAGATAAAAGAAGTGGCGTCATTTATGAGACTTTCGCCTTCGAGGATGACAATGATTTTGCGGGGCACCCGCAAATTTTGGGTGACCGCGAGAGCTGCTACGGCGTCCGGCGGCGAGATGATGGCGCCGAACACAAAACCTACTGCCAAAGGTAATCCGACGACGTTGTGGAAGAGATAAGCAGTCGCCGTCATCGTCAGAAGGACAAGGACGATCGCCATGGGGAGAATTGAGCGAAGGTTGGCTCGGAAATCTCTCCACGATGTAAAAACCGCAGCGGGATAAAG
>QHOK01000175.1 GCA_003218755.1 Verrucomicrobiota bacterium | reverse complement strand
CATTTTCGAGCGGTCGGTTCCGTTTGCGGCGCCAAGAGAACTGATCACGGCAATTGCACCAAGCGACATGATGAATAGGACGACGACAGTAATTTCGAGAAAAGTCAATATCCCGTACGTGAGCGCCTTCGGAGCGGGATTCATCGCTATATGAGACAGGCAACCGCGTTTTGAGGTTACAAAAAGATCGACAACGCCAGGGCTGGCGCTTCTTCGAATTGACTACGGCCCCGATTGCGTGAAGCGATCAGCGGCTCTTGATTGATGACGATGTTCCGAACAAAGCGTCGCAAACTCGACCGACTCGATTTCATTCTCGCCGGCGCGCAAAAATCCGGGACGACGGCGTTGCATTACTTCTTAAGCAGGCACCCAGACATCACGATGGGCGACCAGCAGGAGATGCATTTCTTTGATGACGACGCCATGTTCGTTTCCGACGTCGACTACGAACAATTGCACAAGCATTATCCGCTGGTCGCTCAATTAACGATCGCAGGTGATTGCACGCCTAGTTACCTGTATCATGAGCCGGCCGCGGAACGAATTTGGAAATACAATCCGGAAATCAAACTGCTGATCATTCTGCGAAATCCGGTCGAACGCGCCTTTGCGCATTGGAACATGCAACGATTCAAAGGCCGCGAGCCGTTGGATTTCTTTGACGCCGTGCGAGAAGAACAAACGCGCATCGGTGGCGCACCTCCGGCTGAAGCGCGTCGTTTTGCTTATATCGATCGGGGATTCTATGGACGGCAACTCGCGCGTGTCTTCAAATTCTTTTCTCGCGAGCAAGTGAAGGTCGCGAAGTTCGAAAACTTCAAGACGAACCCAGCGGAAACGCTTGCCTCCATCTTTTCCTTTCTTGGGCGCAAGCCACTGCGTTCAGTGCGCAGTAAAGACAGAAATATCGTGCCATACGAGCGCGCGATGAACTGGGAGGAAAGGGTTTTCCTCTACAATCTGCTTGCGAAAGACATCGCAGAGGTTGAGCAGATACTCGACTGGGATTGCTCAGACTGGAAGTTGTAAGGTCGATTTGTAGGGCGACCGCGTCGGTTGCAAGGCCTGACGGGCGATTAAGGTCAATCGCTCCTACCTGTTTGTTTGAATCGCGGACGCTTGTTCGGATCCGCTGCAAGCAGCGCTTTCCAGCGGAAAATTCGCGCGCCTTGCGATTCGAAAAAAGCGCGCAATTCCTCGGTAAAGAATGAAGAACCGTCCTGTCGCCGGTTAAATTCCAAAAGAAGACGTCCATCAGGTTTGAGGAATCGTGTTCGAATATCGTTGATGAAAAATTCCCAATCTGCCGGCGACCACTCGAGCCATTTGCCATTTTCAGCGCGTGCGATGCGGTGGAAGCAGACGCGGTGGCCAGTCACGAGATCAAATTTTTTTCCAATGTCGGGCAAAGGCGTTTGGGGGCTGATCCGCGCGATGACGCGCGGGATGTTGAAAAGCTTAGTTGTGCCGCGAAAGAAAGGTTCGTCGTCTGGGTCAAGGCCAAGTCCTTCGTGCCCGAAGAGCCGACTAAGGTAGAGAAAATAACCCGGGCCGCAGCCAAGGTCGAGAATCTGGAGTGGCGGCGAGCGATCAAGCCAAAGATCCTGCACGCGCTTGACGTTCACGTTGATCCAGTATGCGGCGTCTTCGTAAGCATTAATCTTCCGAGCATTGGGTCGGTAGGGATAGCTCTGGCGCAACCTCTCTAATTCGGCTCGATCAATCGTAGCCAGAATCCGCCGAGCACTCACCGGGTGCGTCCAGCGACATGCGTGTTCCCACAGGCTTTGCGCCGCGTCACGGGAAAACAGCTTTTGGAATTTATGGGAAAACTGCACTCGTAAATGATGCAGGGAAGTGTGCGAGAGACAAGCCAGTTGGGGCTTGGCTCACGGTCGGATATCGAGCCGGATCAAGCCGGTGGAACCCTCACGGGTCATGAAACCGCTCGCCCAGCCGTTGCCCGGATAAAAATACTGTTCATAACGCCAGAGCATTTGTAATTGTGCACCGGAAGGTTTTGTCCAAAGGACCCGATAATACAAATGGCGTTTCCATGATGGCGAATGGCCAGTCATGAAATTGAAATCGAATGGCGTTGGCCAGCTAAGAATGCTCCGACGGATTTGGATGAAAGCATCATCGCCTTGCGGTGGCACAGTAGCGAGGTTCTCTGCTTCTGACCGCGGTAGACCGAAAGCGAAGACTCTTCCGCTGTCGGCGAGAGCAAGCTGACCATCTTTCGCTGTGCCGACGTTCGGACTGGGGCCATTCCTGTCGTTTAGACTTAGTGCGAGATCGTTGACGTGAAGGATCCCACCGGTCCCACTGCCTTCATATACGACCGAGTTGATTCGGCTTGAAGCTGTTTCAATCGTCCAAAAACGATCGAGGAAGAGTGAGAGCTGACGGCCGCCAAAAATCCATGTCGCCAATATCGAAATAGTAAATGCGACGAGAATTCCAAGCGTGATCAGGATTTTGCGCATCTTTGCTGTCGTTGTAGCCACGGCGCTGTGTCGCCGTGTTTGGAAATCCATGAAAAGCGCCTCGACACAGCGAGGCGGCTACAATACTAGATCTTCTTTCGCTGAATGTAATCGTTCACTTGTTCTTCGAGAATCTCGAGCGGCAATGCACCGTTGTTGAGGACAGCGTCATGAAACTCGCGCTGGTCGAATTTCGCTCCCAGTTCTTTCTCAGCGCGGGCGCGCAACTCCTGGATCTTTAACATGCCGACCTTATAAGCGCATGCCTGGCCGGGCGCGACAATGTAACGTTCTATTTCCGATTTAACTTCCTTCTCGCCCATCCCGGTTTTCTCGCGCATGTAAGCAATCGCCTGCTCGCGGGGCCAGCGCTTTGCATGAATGCCGGTATCAACTACTAATCGCACCGCGCGGAAAAGCTCGTCACGCAAACGCCCGAGGTCTCCAAACGGATCGTTGTCGTACCACCCCGCCTGTTTTGCCAGCCACTCGCAATAAAGCGCCCAGCCTTCCATGTACGCAGTAAACGGAATTACTTTCCTAAATTGCGGAACGCCTTTGAGTTCCTCTGCCGTGGAGATTTGCCAATGATGTCCTGGCACACCTTCGTGACATGCCAGTGTCGGCATGCTCCACTTGGGCACCTCGTTCATGTCGCGAAGGTTCGCGAAGAAAATCCCCGGCCGGGTCCCATCCATCGCGGGAGGTTCATAATATGCCCCTGGCGCAGTCGCTTCCTTGAATTCCGGGACGCGTCGGACCTCAATCTTTGCACGCGGGGTGGTAAGAAATAATTCCTTCGACGAATGCGCCGTGGCCTGCGCGATTAAGTCCGTATATCGCGCCAGTGCATCTGCCCTGCCCTTGTCGTCGTTCGGATAAAGGAAACGCAGATCTTTCGCGAGCTTGTCCATAGCTTCGCCAATGGGCTGACCGGCGAAACCGTTTGCATCGAGAATTGCGCGCATCTCCCCCTCGATTCGCGCCACTTCGCGCAACCCAAGCTCATGGACTTCATCGGGCTTGAGCGTGGTGGTTGTATTCTCGTGGAGGCAATAGGCATAATAAGCGTCGCCATCCGGTAGTTTCCATACGCCGTCGTCAGTTGTCGTCTTCGACAAAATTTCTTGGAAATAATCGATCAGTTTTTGATAGGCGGGATAAACTTTCCCCGTTATTGCTGTTTCAACCCGCGCCTGCAAATCTGCGCGCTGCGCTTCGGTCAACGCCGCGATATTAGCGGCGCGAGTTTTGAACGAGGTCGCGAGAATATTCTCCGAAGCCGGCGTTCGGATAAAATCCGTCATTTCCTTGAGGACTTCCTCAATAACAAAACGCGGCGGCAGAATTTGCTTTTGTTCGCGCATCTTCAGGTTCTCGAGCAATTGATCGAACTTTTTCGGAAGAGTATCGATTCGGTTCATGTAATACTCGCAATCCTTGCGGCTGAGCAGCCGATGCGTGTTTGCCATGAAAGACGGAAATTGGTTCTGCACCCCGAAGAGCTGATTGACTGGATAATTGTGCCACTGCCATTTTTCGCCCTCGACTTGCATTTGCAAAAACCACTCCAGCACGCGCGTGGAAAGCCTTTGCGAACGCGATTGCCGATCGAGTGGATATTGGCGTAGCTGCGCGAGGTCGCGCTTCCACCTGTCGAATTCGCGCTGTTGATGCGCTGACGATTCGTCGTCGAGCTTTCCATTGTGACTGGTAATACCAAATTGCTCGACCAAACCGAGCGTCGACAGCAGCTGCGGGTGATCGAAGAGGACTTCGGCGAAAACCTTTTCGTAAAACAGGTTGAGACTCCAGGGCCGAAACCAAACGAGATTGGTCAGGAACACGGCGAAAGCGATCGCG
>QHOK01000174.1 GCA_003218755.1 Verrucomicrobiota bacterium | reverse complement strand
CTCGTCGTTTGTTAGTGCTCTGCTATTTCATCGACTCGGTCGGGATAGAACGCGACATGTCCCTTGATCTGCGCAACAGCGGAGTACGGATCCTCGTACGTCCACACCACAGCCGGACTTCCTTGCCCCGTGTCTTCGGCATAAATCTCCACTTGCCCCACACGAATTTTGTGGCTTCGGGCACTCATAGGATGTCTCCTGTTTTCGTTTGAATATTTCTTCCATTTCTCATATCACACTCTCGTTTTGTGCGGTTTTCCGCTTTAATTCACTCGCAGTTTTAATTGAAGGCGAGTTCACGAGTGTCAGAATACCTACAGCGCGCTTGCCTTGATGCTATTGATGGATGTGTTGTCCCAATAACAATCGATGTAGGAGATTTTGCCGTCCGCGTTGTAGCGGATGATATAAGCGTGCGGGATGCGTATGTCGTCGCCTTTCTTCGCAATACCGCCGGGGGCGTCCGCCGAAATTGTGCCGCCTAGGACAGCCTGCACCACGATGGCGTTACCTTCTGCTTGAAGCATTTCGACCACCTCGACATGGAAATCCGGAACGGCCTGCGTAAAACCTTTCCAAAAGGCGTTAAGCCCACCCCGCACCGGCACGACGTACTCGCGGCCATATGGGGCATATCGTCCCTTTGCGTCATCAGCACAAAGCGCGGTCATGGCCTCGACGTCATGAGCGCCGTAGACGGCGAAGAACTTTTTGGTAATTGCTTTTAAATCTTTCGCTTCTATTTGCATGTTGTTTCTCCTTTTCAACTTTGTGCTGCTCGTTGAGTTGGTGTTGGTCACTCCTCATACGGAGCGACTGACATCAACTGTGATGCTGTTGGGATTGGCCGACCCTGCAATGTGCAGCCGGCGGTGCGCGCCACATCGTCGGTCCAGTTTAGGACTTGGACGGCGGGATTATGCCGACAGTGTTCGACCAACAGATTTCGGAATTCGGTCTTGAAATCCATCCGTGGATATTTTTGGAGCACCTCCTCAACCATTTGTGGCGGCATTTGATTGAGGCCCAGGCCAAACAATTCGAGCCCGGCGCCGAGATGCACCAATGCTATTTCGTCTGCCAGGCGAGTTGCGATTCCTGGCGATGTATGAAGTGCTATTGCCTTCCAAACGAGGTCGGCGCGCTCTGGTGGCACCTGGTGTTTCTCGCAAAATTGGCGAGCGGCATCCGCTCCATCCACCTCGAACCGGTTGTCGCGACGGTAAGCAGGCACTAGTCCTAGATCGTGCAGTGCAGAGGCGCAAAATGCCGCTTCCTCATCGGACACAGAACGACCGATGCTCCGAACGGCAAGGCTTCCGAAAATGTACGTTCGGAGACAATGCGTGCAGAGAAACTCAGGGGAACTTGACTCCAGCAACTCGACGGCTGCTTTACACAGCGCGGTATCCGGAATTATAACACCGGCCACCGATTTCAAACGTGCCAAGGCCATAGGTTTAATACTCGAACCATACTTTAAGCTCCGCATTCTTCTCTGGAGTATGCGGCGGGAAAAGGTGTTCGATAGCAACGTCCGGTGGAGAGATGAGCATCGACTTCGCATGCGTCAGCATGTCGAAGCCGTATTTCCCGTAGTAGTGCCCCATACCGGCCGGCCCGACACCACCGAACGGCATTGTCTCGACAAATAAATGGATGTTGACCTGATTTACTGCGCCGCCGCCGAAGGATAGTTCACCAACGAAGCGATCAATCGTGCTTTGACTACGACTGAAGATAAAAGCCGCCAGCGGGAGCGGCGTAGTTGAGATTCTGCGAAACGCTTCGTCGAGCGTGCGGTAAGTCAGGATGGGTAGAATCGGTCCGAAGACCTCATCTTCCATAATTTTGTCGTCCCAACTGATGGGATAGACAATGGTCGGAGCGAGGTAGCGAGCATCGGGATCGGACTCGCCGCCGATGACTACTTTAGCTGGATCAATTAGACTCGCTAGGCGTGAGACTTCGCGTGCGTTAATGATGCGCGAGTAATCCGGATTACTCTCCGGATGCTCACCATAAAGTGCGATCAGCGCCTTCTTCGCCTCGGCTACGAAAGCTTCAGCTACTGACTCGTGCACATAGGCATAACCGGGCGACGTGCACCATTGCCCGCCCCACGCCATCTTGCCCCATACGATCTTCTTCGCGGCGTCTGGGATGTTGGCAGTTTCATCGACCAGCGCGGGGTTCTGACCCCCGAGCTCGAGCAGGACCGGCGTCAGATTCTCAGCGGCCGCTCGTGCGATGACCTTTCCCGTGCTCGTGCTGCCGGTAAAGAAAATGAAGTCGAAGGGAAGCTTGAGAAGTTCTGTGATTTCCTCGCGATGCCCTGTTACTGCGACGACGGCTTCCGGCTTGAAATACTTTGGCACCAGATCGAGCAATAACGCAGACGTTGAATTAAGCTTCTCGCTTAGCTTGAGCACGCAGCAATTGCCGGCCGCGAGCGCCGTAATCGCAGGACGGAGTAGTAATAAGAGCGGACCATTGAAGGGGCCGACGATCAACGCCACGCCATAAGGATCGCGATAGATGACACCGCGATGTCCAGTAGCGGCGAGTGCTTTCGGCACAGGCGCCTCGATTGGGGCCATCCAATCCTTTAACTGGCTTTTCTGGAACTCTACCTCGCCGAGGCAAGCAAGTGTCTCAAAGACCTGCTCCTGACTTGCTGTCTTGAAGTCTTTTGCAATCGCTTGCTGGAGCGCCGTTTCATTTTCTCCGACAAGCCGCGCCATGCGATCGATTTGCTCGACTCGCCATTGGTAAGTCCTCGTTACTCCGCTGGCAAAGTGCCGCTTCTGCTGCTCGAAAACGGTCTGGAATGTATTCATGATCGCGCCTCAGCTCGCGTGATTCCTTTTGGACTGCTTGACGCACCGGCCGTCATCGTGAGAACCATTCGAAATCGGGCTTTGCCAGCCATCATTTTCGCGTAGGCCTCCGCTGCTCTTTCAAGCGGGACCGTCTCGATCATCGGCCGAACATTTTGCAGGACACTGAAGTCAAGCGTCTCCTGGTTATCGATCGCCTTGCCGGTCAAACTGCCAAGAATCGAGCGCTCACCGAAAACAATTGGGAGAGCATTGATCGGCATCAGGTCGTCAGGCACAGCTACAACGATTAGCTTGCCGCGGACCGCGAGACCTCCCATCAGGGCGGCAATCGCATCGCCCTTCGGTGCAGTGGCAAGGATCGCAGCGGCGCCGCCCATTCGCTGCAAAACCGCTGCGGCGTCATCCGCGCTCGTGTCGATGTAGACATGCGCGCCGAGATCCTTCGCAAGTTTCTCTTTCTCTTTACCACGGTTTAACGCCACCGTTTTGAATCCCATGCGCCGCGCAAACTGGATGCCAAGATGACCAAGACCACCCACGCCTTGAATTGCGACAAGGTCGCCCGCACGCAAGCTGGCATTCCGAAGCGCATTAAACGTCGTTATGCCGGCGCACAAGAGTGGAGCCGCCTCCGCCGATGTAAGTTCATCGGGAATTGAGGCCAGTGCGCGAGCTTCAGCTATCATCACCTCCGCATATCCGCCATCGGCAGTGATGCCGGTAACGACCGGGTGCGCGCAGTTCACAAAATCGCCGCGCTGACAGGGTTGACATTGTCCGTCCTGTCCGCCGAAGAATCCAACTCCGACGCGCTGCCCAATTTTCCAGTTGGAAACGTCAAGGCCAACGGCATCGATGCGGCCGACGACCTCGTGCCCGGGCACGCGTGGAAGAGTTAGACCAGGAAACTGCCCCTCCACCGTTGCGGCGTCGGAATGACATACACCGCATGCTTCGACGCGGAGGCGCACCTGTCCCGGCCCTGGCTCACGAATCGGTAATTCAACGAGGTTCAGCTTTCCTGGCTCCCTCACTTGGGCTGCTTTGTAGGTTCTCATCATTTATCTCTTCTTTACTAGACTGCAGTCCGTCTCCGTCCCATATTCTGCCAATGCATTGTTTGAATGTTCGCTATGCGTGACGCGCATTTGAGAAACGTCGACCTGAATCTGTTAAGAACGATCCAGCCGCTGCTGGAAGAGCGGCACATCAGCCGCGCGGCTAAACGTTCCTTCCTGAGCCAACCCGCGATGAGTCGGGCTTTGAACAGACTGCGCGAAACTTTTGCTGATCCGCTACTGGTGCGTTCTAACGGGGCTTACGAACGCACACCCCGAGGCGAACGCGTCCTCCGAGAGATCGAAACGATCATGCGGCGTCTGAACGCCGTCGTGAACGATCAGGAATTTAGTCCGGCGGAGAGCCGCGAACGCTTTCGAGTGGCGATGACCGACCACGGCTCGACCATTCTGCTCCCCAAGCTGCTCGAGCGACTGCGCAAGAACGCGCCTGACTCTGAGTTGGTCGTGAGCGCTGTCGGACCACAGACGTATGATGAGGTTGCGGCAGGTCGGATCGATCTCAACCTTTGCACAGAAGAGGTCCCGCCTA
>QHOK01000190.1:839-5351 GCA_003218755.1 Verrucomicrobiota bacterium | reverse complement strand
AAGCCACTGGCCGTTTACGATGGCCTGTTCCCCGAATCAGAACTCGGCGGACAATTGCGCGGTGTGATTCCTATCGGCCCAACTAAACTGGAGTACGCTGCCTTTGTGGCAAACGCGCCCGGTCTTATAACTGCCCCGGGTGATTTCAGCGAGTTGGGGATGCTCGATTTCGATAATGACGCCAACTTTGGCGGACATGTCGCGGTTGGCGGACGCGTTGGATTCATTCCGATTCCGCAGCTCGAAATCGGCTACGGAATTCAACGCTCGAAAGTTGGTCCGCGCGATCATGCGGTCGAGAATATCTTGCAGTCCGTCGATTTCAATTACGTGAGTGACTCGCCGTTTCTCAAAGGCCTGATCAATTTCCGTGCGCAATGGGGGTGGTCGCACGTCGGCGATTTCGTATATGATCCAGATGGAAGCCAAGGCTTCGGCCCGCTCGAATTCAACAACAATCGTAACGGCGGTTATGTAGAACTGGCTTACCGGCCAACCCACATCGACAATGATTATATCAAGAACTTCGAGGGTGTGTTCCGTTACGATCGGCTCAATCAGTTGCACACACCGGTCGGTTTTGACGAACAACGGTGGACCCTCGGACTAAACTACTGGGTTACTCCAAGCGCTGTAGTGAAACTGGCTTATGAGTTCGACGATAAAAACGGCGGCGCACGCGACCAGGACGCCTTTATGATGCAAGCAGCGGTCGGGTTCTAACTATGAAAGAAATTCCAGCGAGGATTTGCAAGTGGATCGGTTTGCCTGGAGCGACGATCATTATTTCCTGTGCTGCCCTGACGTGGCTGATTGGTTGCGCGACGAATAAGCAATCGGGAGAGGTTGCTGCTGGAACGCCTGGAAAAAGCGGCGCGCAACTCTGGGCGGAGAATTGTGTGCGTTGTCATAACATCAGATCGCCCGGTTCGTTAAGCCCTACCCAATGGGGAGTAGCGATGATGCACATGCGCGTCCGCGCTAATCTCACTCCGGACGAACACAAGAAAATTCTCGAGTTCCTGAAATCGGGGAGTTGAACGCGTCCAATTACCTCACCGAAGTAATTCCGCCCGGAAAAACGTAACCTTCGCGTGCCGCTCATGCGGAACCTGATTGCACAGGCTTATGGTTCTTAATTCAGGCGAATACGTTCACATCGTCCATCGCCAGCTTTTCCGGGCGATGCACGGCGTCATTCCTCGGGGCCGTAGAAGCCTACGAGTGACCGATTGTCCGTGGAAAGGTTATCTTTGCGATGGATTCGATACAAAGTCAGTTTGTCAGACGAGAACAGCTCCGCACTCGGATAGTTTCGCTTGACGATGCAGTGATTGTGGTTCGTGCGCTCTAACGGGGCCAGTTGTCGACATCCATGACTGAAGTCTGGCGACGGACGACGAGCTTAATCGCTATCCTTTCCCTTGGGGGAATCGCCGCGCATCTCCTGTTGCGTTTCGGTCTGCACACGAACACAACAGTTAAGCTCATTCCGCTCTGGGCAACTCTTGCCCTCGGCGGAATTCCGCTGCTTTACGATCTGCTGAAAAAAATGGCGCAACGCCAGTTCGGTTCCGATTTGCTGGCAGGGATCTCAATCGTGAGTGCGGTCTTGTTGGGCGAATATCTGGCCGGCGCGATTGTAGTCTTGATGCTTGCCGGCGGCGAGGCGCTCGAAAACTACGCCGTGCGCAACGCCACATCAGTCCTGCGTGCGTTAGCAAAGCGCGTTCCATCAGCCGCCCATCGCCGGCGAGACTCGCAGATCATCAACATTGCCCTCGACGAGGTCGCGGTCGGCGACACGCTTGCTGTTTTCCCGCACGAGATTTGTCCGGTAGATGGCGTCGTCGTTGAGGGACACGGTATGATGGATGAATCTTTTCTGACTGGTGAGCCATTCAAGATCACGAAGGCGCCGGGGTCGACTGTGATCTCCGGCGCGATCAACGGCGAATCGGCGCTAACGATCACAGCCACGAAGCGCGCCGTTGATTCACGCTACGCGAAAATCATGGAAGTCATGCGCGACTCGGAACAGCATCGGCCACGAATGCGCCGCCTTGGAGACCAGCTCGGCGCGCTTTACACGCCACTCGCAGTCGCGCTAGCCATCAGCGCATGGGCAGTTAGCGGCGAGGCGACGCGTTTTCTCGCGGTGCTCGTGATCGCCACCCCGTGTCCGTTACTCATCGCGATCCCTATCGGAATCATTGGTTCGATCTCGCTGTGCGCGCGACGTGCCATTATTGTAAAGGATCCTGTCACCCTGGAGCAAATCGACCGTTGTCGAACCGCGATTTTCGATAAGACCGGTACGCTCACTTACGGCGAGCCGACGCTAACCGAAGAGTTTGTCGCATCCGAGTTTTCAAAACCGGATGTGCTTCGGCTCGCGGCAAGCGTGGAGTTTTACTCCAAGCATCCGCTCGCTCGCGCCATTCTCGCAGCAGCCAGGGAGCAAAAGCTTCAATTAGAGGAAGCTTCCCGGATCAGCGAGCCGCCAAGACAGGGATTGCGCGCCATTGTCGCCGGTCGCCAAGTGCAAATCACGAACCGCGAAAAATTTCTCAAGCAAAACCACGCTGCGGCATCGCAGCTTCCTTCTGTGGGCAGCGGACTTGAATGCATTATCCTAATCGACGGCCTTTACGCCGCGACGTTCCGCTTCCGCGACGCCCCGCGTGCTGAAGGCCTGTCGTTTATCAAGCACCTCGGGCCAAAGCATCATTTCAAGCGCGTGATGATTGTCTCGGGTGACCGCGAATCCGAGGTGCGTTATCTCGCGCATGAACTCGGCATTAGCGAAATCCGCGCGCAGAAAACACCCGAGGAAAAAGTCGAGATCGTTCGCACCGAGAATACGAACGGAAAGACCCTTTATGTCGGCGATGGCATCAACGATGCCCCCGCAATGATGGCTGCGACGGTCGGCATGGCGATCGGTCAAAATAGCGACGTCACCGCGGAAGCGGCGGGAGTTGTGGCGCTGGAAAGCTCGCTCAAAAAAGTGGATGAGTTCATGCACATTAGTCGCCGGATGCGTGCGATTGTACTTCAAAGCGCGCTAGGCGGAATGACCCTGAGCGCTATCGGGATGCTAGTCGCGGCCTCCGGTCATTTGAATCCCGTTGCTGGCGCGCTCACCCAAGAAGCGATCGACGTCCTTGCGGTCCTCAACGCGCTGCGTGCCGCGTTCTTGCCACGGGTAATCTCCGATTTGTGAACCAGCGCGCAAGGCTAACTTACGCCCACCCCATCGTTAGGTTTGGCGCACCGTCAGCCCTTCGTACGTTTCGGCAACAATGTGATCGACTACTGCTTTCATGTCGTTCGTGCGTTCATAATTAGCGAGCTGCCGATCCGCGCCGGTGCCTTCCTGCATGATCCGTTCGATGTGCGCCATTTCGTTTTGCGTGCCGAGCTCATTGGCCTCGGTCGAGACGAAATCAAGCAGCTCGTTTAAGAGACTGCGCGTTTCGACTTCGGTTTCCTTGCCGAAATCGATCAGCTTGCCATCGATGCCGTAGCGCGACGCGCGCCAGCGATTCTCGTCTAGCAACCTGCGGCGATAAACACGGAAGGTAATGTTTTGCCGCAACAGCTTGTGCAGTTTTGCGATCACGGCTTGAATCAAAGCTGCAATTGCAAGCGTGTCCTCGACACGCGATTGCGCGTCGCACACGCGCACTTCCAACGTGTCGAAAAATGGGTGCAGCCGGATGTCCCACCAGATTTTCTTCGCGTTATCGACGCAGCCGGTTTTGACCAGTAACTTGCAGTAATCTTCGTACTCGGAAAGGCTCTCGAACGCGTCCGGAATCCCGGTGCGCGGAAAACGCTCGAACACTTTTAGTCGATAGCCTTTCAAGCCCGTGTCCTGGCCGACCCAAAACGGCGAGTTGACCGAAAGCGCGTAAATGTGCGGCAAAAAATAGCGCGCCTGATTCATCACGTGGATGGCGACATCGCGATCTGGAATGCCGACATGAACGTGCAATCCGAAAATCAGGTTCGCGCGCGCCAACTGTTGCATGTCTTTAACGATTTCGCGATAACGCTCGCCTTGAGTAATGAGTTGATCGCGCCAGTGCGAAAACGGATGCGTACGAACGGACGCGATCTTTAGTCCGCTGCGGCCGGCGAGTTCCGCGAGCCTGCTGCGCAGCTCGATCACGTGGGCACGCGCGTCGACAATCGACTGGCAAATTTCTGTGCCAAGCTCAACGACGGATTGGTGCATCTCTGGCTTGATCTGCTCTTTAAGGATAACCTTCCCATATTCGAGGATCTCTTGGATGTGCGACCGAAGCTCGCGCGTTTCCGGATCGATAATGGCGAACTCCTCTTCGATACCGAGAGTAAACGTGTGTTCCTTGCTCATGGCGGGGCGGAAATCTGTCTCAAAAACCAGGAGTTGTCAGGTGGATCGGCTTCTCCGAAGACGATGAAAGATTAGGAGCGGGGTGTGCAATTATTGGCACCGCGTTGAGGACAACGCGTTCCACCTTT
>QHOK01000190.1:0-824 GCA_003218755.1 Verrucomicrobiota bacterium | reverse complement strand
TGCAGGAATTTGCCCCAGCTCAGGTTGTCCCGACAGGGAACGTGTTCGCGCGCTTTGCGGATCGCCATTTCCGAAATTGCTTCCACGACCCACTCGAAATTTCCCTGACCAATCCATGCCGCTTCGCAATCGGGCGCTGGATTGCAAAAGTCGATAGCGACGGGCACGCCATCGCGAACTGCAAATTCAACCGTGTTCAGATCATACCCGAGATATTGATTGAGCCGCAGCACGCCCTCTTCGACTTTTTGCAAAATTTCCTTCGGCGCATGCCACTCAGTCTGATAACGCAGATGAAACGGATGCCCAGGCTCATAGGGCATGATGCGCACATGGCGTTGATCGATTGAGTAACAGCGAAAGTACATATCAAACTTCACTTCCTCCTGCAACATCATCACAAGCTGTCCGGTGTCGCTGTAAGCGCGGAAAAATTCATCCCGATTGTGCAGCCGATACACGTTCTTCCATCCACCGCCGATAAACGGTTTGAAGAATGCAGGCCAACCGACATAATTGAAAATGGCTTCCCAATCGAGAGGATAGCCGAGGTTCCGAAAGGATTTGTCGTTCGTGTCCGGCGGCAGCTGGTTTGATGGGAGCAACACGGTGCGTGGAACTGCTACTCCGATCTTGGTCGCCAGCGCGTTATTGAAAAACTTGTCGTCAGCACTCCACCAGAAAGGATTGTTTACCACAGCCGTCCCAGTGAGTGCTGCATTCTTGAGCCACGCTCGATAGAAAGGCACGTCTTGAGAGATGCGATCGATCACCACGTCGTAACCGCACGGGTCGCCCTGAATCACTTTGTCGATCCTGACAAA
>QHOK01000189.1 GCA_003218755.1 Verrucomicrobiota bacterium | reverse complement strand
CGTCTGCGGATTGTAACGTCGGCCGTGGCAATCTTCGCAGGGCACATAACTGCTGGGCAGGAAATTCATCTCCAGCTTGATCACACCCTGACCTTTGCAGGTCTCACAGCGGCCGCCCTCGGCATTAAATGAGAACCGGCTGGCTGAATAGCCGCGCACGCGCGAGACTGGCAATTGCGCGTAAAGGTTTCGAATCTCGTCGAACACTTTCACGTATGTGCCCGGTGTCGAGCGCGACGTTTTACCGATCGGTGATTGATCGACTTCGTAAACCGCTTCGATGACGCGCGTGGCGCGGATCTTCTGGATAGCGCATGCGTCTCGCGTGTTGGTTTCGGCGTCGCGCCGAAACAAGCTTTCTTTAAAATACAATTCGGAGTTCTTGGCCACCGTAGAGGAAGTCCGCGATCGCGGGACGCGCTCGCCAGCACGCGAGACGCGTGCGCTACCCAGACTCGCGCGAACCGCCGGGAGTAAAACGTCATGCATCAAGGTGGATTTGCCGCTGCCGGAAATTCCCGTGATCACCGAAAGCCTGCCGACGGGAAAACGAACATCGATGCCTTTCAAATTATTGGCGCGTGCACCACGGATTTCGATCCAGTTTTCGGTGTCCCGCAGCGACCTGCGCGATCCGCGGGTGGGGTGGCAAAGCGGCGTGTTGAGGCAGCGGGCGGTCTCTGACTTCGGATTCTTCGCGACATCGCGCAAGGTCCCAGTGATTACAACTTCGCCGCCGTGGATTCCCGCGCGCGGCCCAAGATCGATAATGTGATCAGCGTGCCGCATTGTTTCGTCGTCGTGCTCGACCACGACCAGCGAATTACCCTTGTTTCGCAGCGCGGTGAGCGTTTCGAGCAGGCGCAGATTGTCGCGTGGGTGTAAACCGATGGTCGGTTCATCCAGCACGTAAAGAACGCCCCGCAAATTTGAGCCCAGTTGCGCGGCCAGGCGGATTCGCTGCGATTCGCCGCCGCTCAACGTTTTTGCCGAACGCCCGAGCGCGAGATAACCAAGTCCGACTTTCTCCATAAAACGCAGCCGCTGCTGGATTTCGGGGACAAGACCGGCCGCGATGGTTTGATGCGGGCCTTTGAATTTTAACCTGTCGACTGTGCGCGCTGCTTCGCTCGCCGAGAGATCCGTGAATTGATCGATGGTGTAACCTTGCACACGCACGTGGCGCGCCACGGCATTCAAACGCGATCCGCGACAGCTCGGACAGTCGCGTGCTTCGCCTTCCTCGATCCATTCCGATTCGCGTTCTGCCGCGAGCTCGCTTTCCAGAAGCGATTCACCGTCACGACTGGCAGCCGTTTGGAGATCGCGGTGCCAGATTTCGCCGAAACCGCCGCATTCTTCGCATGCGCCGTGAGGCGAATTGAATGAGAACAAACGCGGATCGAGCTCCTCAAACGCGCGGCCGCAGCCTGGGCAGCTCATCTCGGTGCTCGTCACAGTTAGCCTATTTTTTGAATCGAGCAGACGCGCAGTGCCGCGCCCAATTTCCAGCGCACGCCGGACAACATCGCGTGCGTACGCAATTCGCCGGCGATCGATCGTGCCCACGACCACATCGATGGTGTGCTCTTTGAAGCGCTCCAGTTTCCGAAAATGCGAGATTGGGACCAATCGGCCATCGACAAAGAGTGCATCGAAGCCCTGGCGTTCAGCCCACTGTGCGACATCGGTATGAAATCCTTTGCGCGCCTTCACCAGTGGCGCGAGGACCTTGAGCGGCCCAGGCTTGGCAGCAGCTTCGACCTGTTTAACGATCGACGCGACGTTTTGTTTTGCGACCGGTAAATCACAGTCAGGGCAAAATTGCGTTCCCGTTTTCGCAAACAGGAGTCGAAGGAAATGGTAAACTTCGGTCACTGTCGCAACAGTCGATTTGCCTCCGCCACGCGTGACCCGTTGCTCAATCGCCACACTCGGCGGCAATCCGCTGACCAGATCGACCTCGGGTTTTTCGAGTTGCTCGACAAATTGCCGGGCATAAGGCGACATGCTGTCGAGAAAGCGGCGCTGTCCTTCTGCGAACAAAATATCAAACGCGAGAGTCGATTTGCCGGAGCCGCTTAAGCCCGTGATCACTACAAGCCGCTCCCGCGGAATTTTAATATCGATGTTTTTGAGATTGTGCTCCCGAGCGCCGTGCACATGGATGACGCCGTTCCGTCCCAGCGCGCGAAATGGTGGAGCCGTGTCCGCGGCTCGCGCTAGCTCAACGCTGTCGTCCTGGGCGTAAATGAAGGATCTCTCCAACTCGCGCAAGCTTTTGTGAGGTCCCTGGCCCCGGAAGCTTTCGGTGCTCGGGGTGACCGGCAGCGCTTCAAGAGATTTCGTTAGCACGCGTCGCAAGAATTTTCCGGTGTGCGATTGCTCGATCTTCGCGATTTGTTCCGGCGTTCCAGTCGCAACGACTTCGCCGCCAGCCTCACCAGCTTCCGGGCCGAGATCGATGATCCAATCGGCGCATTTGATCACTTCGAGATTGTGCTCGATGACCACGATCGAATGTCCACAATCGACCAGTCGGTGAAATAATTGCAGTAAGGTCGCTACGTCATCAAAATGCAGTCCCGTCGTCGGCTCATCGAAAATGAACAAATTTCCAATCGCCTTTCCATCTTGACGTTGAGCATTGGACGCCGCTTCGCGATTTATCGGCGTTAAGCATTGGACGTTTTCGGTCTGAGCGAGATATCCAACCAGCTTCAGCCGCTGCGATTCGCCACCAGAAAGTGTGTTGAGCGGTTGACCGAGTCGAAGATAACCAAGTCCTACTTCCTCGAGGACGCTCAGTCCGCTGGAAATTTGTGCCCCGCGCTCATCATCGATCTGCGCAAAGAACTGAATCGCTTCGCTGACCGTTAACTCAAGAACGTCGTGAATCGATTTCCCATGCAGACGCACTTTCAGGACGTGCGCCTGGAAGCGTTTGCCTTCGCATTCCGCGCAACGCACGAAAAGATCACTCAAAAATTGCATCTCGATCTTTTCGTAGCCTGTGCCAGAGCAACGCTCGCACCGCCCACTGCCGGAGTTAAACGAGAACGCGCCCGGAGTCAGCCCCCGTGCCATCGCCTCCGGTTGCGCAGCGAACAATTCACGGACGCGATCAAACAAACCAAGATAGAGAATCGGAGTTGACCGCGGCGTTCGCGCGAGCGGCGCCTGATCGACCATCACCACGTCGGCCATTCGATGCGCCCCGATCACCGATTTGCACGCACCCGGCTCCTGATCCGACGATTGTCCTCTCGCACGCAGCAAATTCCTGTAAAGCACATCGTGAATGAGCGTGGATTTGCCGGAACCGGAAACGCCGGTGACGCACGTGAACACGCCCAACGGTAGATCGACGTCAATATTTTTGAGGTTGTGCTGCCGCGCGCCAACTATCTTAATCGAAGATGTCGAGTTGCGCCGCGATTTTGGAACTGGAATGGATTTCTTGCCGGCGAGGTAATCACGCGTGAGCGATTGGGGAGCGCACGCGCTCGCCACCTTTCGACCATTGCTCGCGAGAAAATCGTCGAGCGTGCCGTTCCACACCAATTCGCCGCCCTGTTCGCCGCGGCCGGGGCCGAGGTCGATCAGATTGTCTGCAGCGCGAATGATTTGTTCCTCGTGCTCGACAACCAGCAGCGTGTTGCCTTTGTCGCGCAAGTTATGCATCACGCGCACCAGTTGGCCGACATCGCGCGGGTGCAATCCGATGCTCGGTTCATCCATAACAAAGAGCGTGTTGACAAGCGATGCGCCAAGACAAGTCGTCAGGTTTACTCGCTGGACTTCGCCGCCGCTCAACGTGCGCGTCGAGCGATCAAGCGTAAGATAACTGACGCCTACCTCGCAGAGATAGTTCAGGCGCGCGCAGATTTCGTCACGCAACATCTGAGCGGTTTTGTTAGAAGCAGGAATCTCGATGTTGCGAAGAAAATCGCGCGCATCGGAAATCGGAAGCCCCTGAAACTCGGGAATGGACAAAACAATCTCGGATTCCGGATTTCGAATTTCGGATTTAGTGGAGATTTTATAATTAAGCGCCTCCGGCTGGTAGCGTCCGCCCTTACAGCTGGGGCAGGTGATGTAAGCGCGATAGCGGCTAAGCAAGACGCGCACATGCATTTTGTAAGTCTTGCTCTCGAGCCATCGAAAAAAGCCGCGGACGCCGTACCACCGATCATGTTCGTAGTCCTCTTCGGTGTAATTGCCCGATCGCTTTTCGCCTTCGATAACAAAATGCTGATCGGCCTCAGGCAATTCCTCAAACGGCACATTGCTGTCGACTTCTTCGCGCGCGCACGCTCGAAGCAAATCCTTCTGCGATTCACCAAACTCGGCACCGCGAAAGACGCGCACCACGCCTTGTTTGATACTCAGTCTTCGATCTGGAATCGCTTTGTTTAGATCGATTGAAACGGTGCGACCGAAGCCGCGACACTTCGGACACGCGCCGAGCGGATTATTAAAGCTCAAAAGCCCGGGTGTGGGCGGCCGAATGTCCAGGTCACAATAGGCGCAGTGCCAGCCGATGGAGAAGGGAAATTCGTGATTTGTGATCGGTGATTCCTGATCAGTTGAGTGTTGAGCGTTTTCCAAAATCGCGATGACGTTGATCTTGCCTTTCCCAAAACGCAGCGCCGTTTCGATTGCCTCAGCGATTCGCGCGCGGTTCTCCTCACCGATCGCGATGCGATCCTGAATCACCTGTACGCGCGCACCGAGGCGTTTAATTTTTGGATCGACATCAACTCGCACCACTTGGTTGTCGATCCAAACACGCAGGTACCCCTGCTGCTGGAGAAAATCGAAAAATGCACGCGGCGCGGTCTTTGGCGGAACGGCAACCCAAAACGTGATGAGAACATTCTTTCCGGCGCAGTCTTGCAGTATTTGGTCAGCAATCGACTGCGCGGTCTCGGGGCGGATTTCGCGACCACAATTCGGGCAGAAAGCTGTCGCGACATGCGGCCAGAGCAATTTCAAATAATCGTTGATCTCAGTCATGGTGCCGACAGTCGAACGGGAGCTCTTGACGGGGTTGGCCTGCTCGATGGCGATCGCCGGGGGAATGCCGCGAATGTCGTCCACGCGCGGTTTGTCCATGCGGTCGAGGAACTGCCGCATGTAGGGGCTGAACGTCTCGACGTAACGACGCTGGCCTTCGGCGTAAATGGTCTCGAACGCCAGGCTCGACTTGCCGCTGCCACTGGGGCCGGTGACGACTGTCAGCTTTCCCAGCGGAAGATCGAGATCGATACCTTTAAGGTTGTTTTGTCGCGCTCCACGAATTTCGACACAATCATTCCGCGCTGGCGCGGCAAGGCCTTGTTTTCTCCCGATCTTCGAACCCACTGGAAATATTCGCTGCCAGTCAAGCGGTTCGCAAATTTCTGTGAACCGCGGGTGCCTGGCCCGCTACGTCACGCGCCTTGTGGGACACTGGGTAGCTTTTCGGCGGGGGCGCCGAAAAGAGCGGCCGAGGCGCCCGCGCTCCCCAGAAATACGAGCTTTATTCTTTAAATCGTGCGACGAGATTTTTCTGTTGCTGCAGCAATTCCTTCGGCACGACGCCGCCTAATGAGTCGAAGAACTCCTTGTGCGCAGCGATCTCTTTTTGCCATTCCTCATGATCGATGCCGAGAAGTTCGGCAACGGACTTGTGATCAATATCCAGTCCTGCCAGTTCAAGGTCGTGCGGGCTGGGCAACCACCCGATGGGTGATTTGAGCGCGGACGCTTTCTGGTTTTCTTCGCAGCGATCAATAATCCATTTTAGCAGGCGCATGTTTTCACCAAAGCCCGGCCAGAGGAATTTTCCGTCGGCACCTTTGCGAAACCAGTTCACGCTAAAAATCTGCGGTGGATTGGTCAGCCTTTTTCCAATATCGAGCCAGTGCTGGAAATAATCCCCGATGTTGTATCCGCAGAATGGCAACATCGCCATCGGGTCGCGTCGGACCTTACCCACTGCGCCGGTGGCGGCGGCGGTTGTTTCCGAAGCCATCGTTGCGCCGAGGTAGACACCGTGCGCCCAATCGAACGCCTGATAAACCAGTGGGGCCGTGTCGCTGCGACGTCCGCCGAAAATGATCGCGCTGATTGGCACTCCTTCGCCTTTTTCGACATCGGGATCGAGCGCTAGGTTGTTCCGCATCGGCGTGGTGAACCGGCTGTTTGGATGCGCAGCTTT
>QHOK01000188.1 GCA_003218755.1 Verrucomicrobiota bacterium | reverse complement strand
CGAACAAATCCGCACAACTGATGTCCGTCCTGCAATAGCCCTCCCGTTTGAAGGCGAGCACGGCGTTGGGCCCCGCATGGACGGAGTCATCAATCATGCGCGTAAAATGAATGCCTAGGAATGGAAAATCGGGATTGGGCACTGGGTAAACTAACGTCCTTACGAGATACCGCTTTTCGGGCACCAACTCGTAGTACTCGCCACGGAACGGGACGATTTTCGCGCCCGGATCGAGGCCACTGAAGCGGGCCACGCGATCGCTAAACAGGCCGGCGCAATTAATGATGAATCCGGCCTCAAACTCTCCGTGTGGTGTTTCGATGACTTGAATCCCATTCACCTCGTGCAAGCGGTTAACGCGAGTGCCGGTTTGCACCGTTCCACCGTGTGATTTAATCAGTTCAACATATTTCGCAGAAACCTCCCGGTAGTTGACGATTCCCGTTAACGGAACTTTGATGCCAGCGAGGCAGCGCACGTGCGGCTCAATTTCCTGCACTTGTTCGGGCGCGAGCCGCGCAACGGCGAGCCGGTGATCGAGGCCGCGTTGAAACAAGCTGTCGAGGAGCGGAAGTTCCGACGCTTTGATGGCAACGATCACCTTTCCGCAGACTTCATGCTTGATGCCGTGCTCGCGGCAAAACTCGACGATTGAGCGGTTGCCTTCCCGGGCGAACCTGGCTTTCAGACTTCCGGGCTTGTAATAAATACCTGAATGGATGACACCGCTGTTTCGGCCAGTCTGGTGTTGCGCAAGATCCTGCTCCTTTTCTAAGACGAGGATGCTCGCCTTGGGATGCTTATTGCCCACGGCCATAGCCGTCGCCAGTCCCACGATTCCACCTCCGATGATTACATACTCATGCATGGATAGAATTCCGGCCGGCGAATTTATCGCAGGCCTGCCACGCAGCTCAATTCGCTGTTCCGAGTAGCACTTTCCGGCAGCAAAAAGCCTCCGCGTAACGGCTGGGTGAGGCGGCCTCGGTGGCCCGCAGCCGCATCAGACCGTAAAACAAGTCCTCAGAGAACCACTGCTTATTCTGCTGCGTGGTAAAGTACCGCATCAGGCTGTTCACCTTCTTGCGCGCCTGGGCATCGCTCAACGGAACAAAGAAGTTTGGTGATCGCAGGTCTGCATCGTACTTCGGAATCTCGTACTCGAGGATGAGGTGGTTTCGGAAAGTGTTCCACGTCAGCTCGCATACCAGGCGGTGGTCCTGGTGAAGATCGTGCCGGCAATGAGTGAAGATCACATCGGGCGTGAAGACTTTCTTGAGTTCCTCGAAGCATTCTTTGACCGGCGGACCGAGGTAGGGAAGGAATCCATCTCGAAAGGATTTCACCACGACAGTCTTCTTGCGCGCCCGCCCGAGAAACGCTCTGGCGCTGCGTCCGGCTTCCTTGGTGCGTTCCGGGTTGGCACTGAGAACGAGCCAATAGAACTCGATTCGGTTCGACTTCTCGATGAGGCTAAGGATCGTTCCCCCGCATCCGATTTCAATGTCGTCGCTGTGCGCTCCAAGGCACAGGACCCGTTTTACGCCACCTAGGCTGCAAGCGATCACGTTCGTCTCCCTTGGTCAGCGTTGATTATTCCACACGGCCCAGGGCGCGTTCCCGCGGCCGAACATGTCTTCTAGATCCTGCTTCTCCTTGAAGGTGTCCATGCATGCCCAGAAACCCTCATGGGGGTAGGCCATCAGCTTGCCTTCGCCGATGAGGCGATGAAATGGCTCTTCAACCAGCTCCTCCCCGTCGCGCAGGTAGTTAAAAACTTCCTGCCGCAGGACCATGTACCCGCCGTTGATCCTCGCGCCGGATTTGCCGACGTGCTCGATGCTCTTCACCACTCCCTCCGGGCCGGCGTTGATGAGATGGAAGCTCGCGCGGGGTTTCACACTCACGAAGCAGGCGATGTTCCGGCTCCGTTCAAATGATTCGATGACCGCCGGGAGTGGGGCATCCGAAAGGCCATCGGCGTAGTTGGCCAGGAACATCGCTTCCCCCAGCAAATGTTTCTGCACGGCCTTGAGCCGCTGGCCAACGTTCGACGTCAGCCCCGTATCGACAAACGTGATGTTCCAGTCATGAATGTCGCTGCTCAACAATTCCAAGTTCTTGTCTCCTTTGGACATCACGAAGTCGTTGGAGAGGCATTCGTCGTACGTGAGAAAGTATCGCTTGATGGTATCTGCCTTGTAGCCGAGGCAGAGGATGAAGTCCTTATGCCCATAGTGGGCGTAATACTTCATAACATGCCACAGGATCGGGCGGTAGCCTATCGGCACCATCGGCTTGGGCAAGGCCTCGGTGTGCTCGCGCATGCGCATGCCGAAACCACCGCAAAATAAGACCACTTTCATAACATTCCCTTTCTCTATTTAACTCACAGTTTACCGATTCTGCTTCCGCGGATCCATCAGAGGACCTCGACGTCCGGTATCGGAACTACGCATTTGCCATTCCACTCCCGAATATAGGAAAGTTGAGAAACAATTTCGTCCTTTAGATTCCACGGCAGAATAAGAATGTAGTCTGGTTTGGTTTCCCGAATTTTATCTGGCGGGAAAATGGGAATATGCGTTCCTGCGGTGTATTTCCCGTGTTTGTACGGGTTCCGGTCCACCGTATAATTGAGGAAATCCGTCCGGATGCCACAGTAATTCAGGAGAGTGTTACCCTTCCCGGGGGCGCCGTACCCCACAATCTGTTTCCCTTGCCGTTTGGCCTGGAGCAGGAATTCTAACAGGTTGCGCTTGATCGCTTTGACCTTCTCGCCAAAACCTTGGTAATAATCGAGCCGGTTCACTCCTGCCTTCTCCTCCCGAGTGAGCAATTCAGTTACTCGAGATCCGGCTGGTTGGTCCTGCGACTTCTGATGGCAGGCGTAAATTCGCAGTGATCCGCCGTGTGTCCCGAGTTCTTCGACGTCGAATATTCTCATCCCGTGCGCGGCGAAGATCCGAGTCACCGTGAGAAATGATAGATAGCTGAAGTGCTCGTGGTAAATGGTATCGTACTGGTTCCCCTCGACCAAGCGCGACAAGTGCGGAAACTCCATCGTGATCAATCCAGTCGGCTTTAAAAGGATCTTCAGCCCGCCAACAAAATCGTTGAGGTCCGGCACGTGCGCGAGCACGTTGTTGCCGACGATAAGGTCCGCCCTCTTGCCATCGGCCACCAGCGCTTGAGCTGTCACAACGCCGAAGAACTTGACAATGGTTGGAATCCCTCTCTGCACCGCGACCGCTGCGACGTTTGCCGCTGGCTCAATGCCCAATGCGGGAATTCCGCGTGCTACAAAATTCCGGAGCAAATAGCCGTCATTGCTTGCCAGCTCGACTACCTGGCTCTTCGCCGAGAGATTAAAGCGCGCGGTGATCATCTCGACATACCGCTGGGCATGCTCCAGCCATGAATCCGAGTAGGAGGAAAAGTAGGCATACTCCCCGTAGATGTCCTGCGGCTTGACGTATTCCAGGAGCTGCACCAGAAAGCACTCCCCACAGACGAAGACATGCAGAGGATAAAACGGCTCCATGATGTTGAGCTGTTCTTCTGTGATCAGGCTCTCGCATAAAGGAGACATGCCGAGATCGACGAACGTGTGTTTCAATGGCGCCTGACAAAACCGGCATCTGTGCCCCACCAATTGTGCCTGTTTGATGCCCTGTAGTGAGTTGGCGCTTTTCATTATCGTGCTCATGGACTGAGCTGGATTCCATGCAGTTTACTGCGCGTTACCTTTGCCATTGCGTATTCTGCTTCCCTTGACCTTCCGCCATACCGATAGAAACAATGCCGACCGACTAAGCGGCAGGTTGGCCCTGGCCAGTTTTAGCAATTTATTCTCATTTTCTTTATACGGAAACGGAGGGACTGGGTTCTCGAGAAAGCTTCGTTTCCTACTCAGCTTGTTATGTAACTCCCTGTGCTTGTTACTGAGTTCGGCGCGGTGCCTCTCAATTGGGGCAAGCGTCTCAGTCGCGAGCAGTACCGCGAGGTCGCCGCAAGATCCTTGTGCTCTGTGCTTTCAGGACTTGATCGCAGGCCGAATCAGGATATCTGTCACCTCAGCTGTGGGGGCTAGAGCAAGAGCTTGGACGACCATGGCCGCAACGTCCTCCGGCTGAAGCAAACGCTTGGGCACATACTGGCGTCCCTCCAGTTCGAAAAGCGAGGCTTGTAGCGGTGTCGCGGTCCGGCCTGGAAAGACGCTGATCACCCGCACACCGAGGGCATTCACTTCCTGTCGCAGGCCATCGGCCAGCCCCTTTAACGCATGCTTGGTGGCGGCGTAAGTCACCGTCCCTGGAGCTGGGTGGCTCACCACGCTGGAGTTCACGAAGACGATCTGTCCTCTGTTCGCGCAGATTTCAGGCAGCAGTTGCTTTGTGAGTGCGAAGGGGGCCAGAACGTTCACCGTCATTAGCCTGCTGAATTCCTCCACAGTCGAATCCTCCACCCGCGAAACGGTTATGGCAGCTGCACTGTGTACGAGGCAATCGATGCGCCGACGTGATGAGCGAATCCGTTGGGCGAGGGCTGCTACGGCGCCAAGGTCGCCAAGGTCAGCGACCATCAGGATTGACTTGACGCCCGTACGCGCCGTCAGGCGGGCAACCTTTTCCAGCTTACTCAGTGTTCGACCGACAAGGCAGCACGCAACTCCGGATTTGGCTAACTCAAGGACAATTGCCCGCCCGACGCCGCTTCCGGCGCCTGTGACCACGGCGACGCCTCGAGGTGATCCTGTATTCTCCGGCTGAGGCTGGTTGCTCTGGATCATTGTCATCATGGTGAGGCGGCGGGTCCAGCATCCTTGTCCAAATCTGGAGAAGAGCGTTGCAGTCCTTCGCTCGCCAGCAGGCCATGCGCAATCAATCGCTC
>QHOK01000103.1 GCA_003218755.1 Verrucomicrobiota bacterium | reverse complement strand
GGCGATCCGACCGGATTATGCCGATGCGTCATGCAATTTGGCGGATGCGCTTCTTTCCAAAGGCGACATGGATGGCGCGATCGCTCATTATCTTCCGTGTGTCGCCGTTTTGCCCAATCACGCCGACGCTCAATACAACCTCGCGAGCATGCTCCTTCGCAAAGGGCAGATCGACGAAGCTATTACACATTACGAAAAGGCGTTAGAGTTGCTTCCGGGGAACGCGGATGCCCATTTAAATCTGGGCAGCGCGTTTCTGGCGAAACGCCGCGTTGTTGATGCGATTGCGCAATACAAGGAAGCGCTTCGCCTTGCACCGGAAAATGTTGCCGCCCAAAGTAACCTGGCGTGGCTGCTGGCGACGTCGCCGGAGCCGTCGCTTAGGAACGGGCCGGAAGCGGTTCTGCTAGCTGAACGGGCCAGTCGCTCATCGGGTGGGAAGAGGCCACTTATTCTGCGGATTCTGGCTGCTGCTTATGCCGAAGCTGGCCGCTTTCCGGAAGCTAGAGAGACAGCTCAGGAGGCACTGCAAGCGGCCGACGATCAGGGAAACTCCGCATTAAGCGATTTCCTTCGAAAAGAGATCGCGCTATATGAATCAAGGCAGCCTTATCACAAGCAAGCTAAATAGCTACTCAACACGCTTGCTCCCAAACCTCACCGAATCGCGTCATGCAAATAAACGTTCGCCAGTGGCCCTAATCGCCGGGTTTCGCTCCGCGGAGCGGGACATGCTCGCGGTAAAGCCCCACATCCTCATTAAGGACATTCGCGAACCCGGATTTGCCTTGCATGGTAGCTACAACTATCGCTTGTTTGGCGGTTGTAATTGCCTCAGAGAACCGGCCGCTCTCTGCGTAAGCAGCTGCGAGCGTCCGGAGAAAGTTAGGATCTTTGCCATCTGAAAGCTCCATTGCTCGCTGGGCAAACTCGACTGCTTTGATGCCATCACGGATAGACGCATCGGGAGCAGTCGCCAACACCCAGGCAATGTTGATGCGAGAATGGGGATCTTCGGGAGCTAATGTCATTGCCGTTTTGTAATGGGCGATTGCCTCCTTGAGCGAACCTCGCCGCAGAAGAGCATTACCAAGGCAGGTATGGGCATCCGCGTCATTGGGTCGTAATTGGAGCGTCTTCTCCCAGTCCGTCATTGCTTCGTCGATACGCCCTTCGGCAAAAAGAATGTTCCCGCGGTTGTAATAGGCATCTGCATAACTTGGTTGCAATTTTATTGCCTCCTCATAGTGAACCATCGCTTCATCGGGTTGTCCTTTTCGGCCCAGAGCATCCGCGAGGTTCACGTGCATAAAAGCTGAACCGACGCTGTAGTGCGGATCCGGCTTGGTGGACCTAATCCTTAACGCGGTCTGAAAGTGCGAGATCGCTTTGTCCAGTTCACCGCGGTCGACGCACAGGTACCCGAGATTATTGTGGGCAACGTCGTTGTCAGAAGTCACGGCAAGAGCGTGGGTCCAAAGAGTCTCGCTGTTGCACCAATAGGAAGTCTGAATGAATGCTGTCCATGCCAAAGCAATGATGATCACTACCGCGGTGACGACAGTAAATCGTGATCTGAACTGGGGCACTGCTGTCACGTCAGCAGCGAGCCAAACTGCGAGCAGAAACAGACCAATATGGGGGAGGTAAGTATAGCGGTCGGCATAGCCTTGTTCTCCAACCTGAACGAGACCAATTACGGGGACGAGCATACCGACATACCAAAACCATCCGGTGAAGAGGTACGGTCGTTCTCTTCGGAAAACGATCGCTGCAACAGTGATAGCGAGAAGCAGCCCGATCGCGAGAATGACTTCCCAAATTGCCAGGGTATCGTTTGGATGAGGATAGAAAACGGCGAGGCGCGTCGGCCACAATGTTTTCCAGGCGTAAATCATGTAAGTCGCGAACGCGTTTTCCACTCGCCACGGCAGCGGCAAGGGCGGGATCGCGCCGGTAGCACGTTTCTGCAGGACAAATGTGACGAGACAAGAGCCGGCCGAAAGAACGACCAAGGGGACCTTTTCCAGGAACAGGCCTCGTATTACGCGCCTTTGATTACCGGATTTTGAGATTTTGCCCTTTCCTGTGGTTGAGGAAGGTTGTTCAAAGCGACGTAGGGGCCAGTAATCCAGAAGAAGAAGGATGACGGGTGCGCTTACCAGCATTGGCTTGGACATGAGCCCGGCCGCGAACAGGACAGCGACCGCCAGATAGCGCGTTACAGACGGTGCTCGTGCATAACAAACGTAGGCCGCCAGCATGAGCAAAAAGAAGACAGCGCTCAGAACGTCTTTTCGCTCGCTTACCCATGCTACTGATTCGACATGGAGTGGGTGAACCGCGAATAATGCTGCTACTATCGCACTCTTCCAGTCTGTGCCAGTCATTTGCCGCAGCACTCGAAACAACAGGAGCACTGCGATGGTATGCAGGACGACGTTCGTAGCATGATGGCCCCCGGCTTTCAGACCGTATAGCTGGCAGTCCAGCATGTGCGAAATAGTCGTCAGTGGATGCCAGTTGCGTGCGTGTGGGCTAGTAAAGGCGAGCGCTATGCCTTTTAGCGTTAATCCGCCCTGAATAGCGGAGGCATTATAGACGTATAAGTCGTCGTCAAAATTAACGAAATCATAGCGGATTGTTTGACCGAATACGGCCAGGCTGATTGTGGCAAGAAACAGATATACGGCGATAGTAATGTGATGACTGCGAACGCCTCTTGGTAATCCGCCTGGGCGGCCTTCGAACCGCCGCTTGTTGTTATTCACCGGGAGGTAAACTCCCATTTGTCATGCTGGCATCACGCAGCGGTCTACCAGTTTGGTAGAGAGCGATATTGCTCTGAAGCTCGGTGGCCAATCCGGGATTACCCTGGATATTTGCTAATTCAGCGCCGCGTTGTGCAGTTTCAATCGCCTGGGAGAAACGGCCATTCTCTGCATAGGCGGCTGCCAATATCCGAAAAATCATTGGGATCTTGCCGCCCGAGATACGCAGCGCTTTCTCGGCGAGCTCAACTGCTCGGCCGCCATCTCGGATTGAGGCGTCGGCGCACGTTGCGAACACCCATGCAAGATTGCTCGCAGCATTTCCGTTTTCAGGCTCGATTGCCAGCGCGTCCTGCCACTGCTCAATCGCTTCCTTCACGCGGCCTTGCTGGATGAGCGCCGTTCCCAAAATATTGCGTGCCTCTACGTTCTCGGGTTCTATCTCCAAGAATTTACGATAGTGAACCATCGCCTCTGCCAGCCGCCCCTTTTGAAGCAGGGCCTTCGCGAGGTTGTTATGAGCCGGGCCATTTTCGGGGCGGAGATCGACAGCTGCTTGTAACCTGGAAATGGCCTCATCCAGCTGGCCCTTTTGCAGGAAAATTATACCCAGATTGTTCTCAGCAACATCGTTGTTTCTCGTCACGGCAAGCGTACGGGTGAACAGCGTTTCGCTATCGCGCCAATAAGATGCTTGGACCCAGGCGCGCCAGCTTAACACGCCAATTATGAGTACTGCGGCCGCGCCCAGAACTATTCGTTGTCGGTGCCATGAAGCAGTCAAATCGGCAACAGCCCAAGTACCAGCGATGTAGAGGCCGATCTGTGGTAAATACGTATATCGATCGGCATGTCCCTGCCAGCCTACCTGGACCAAACCGATTACTGGAACAAGCATCCCGAGATACCATAGCCAACCGGTGATGAAATACTGTGCATTCTTTCGCAGGATTATCGCTGCTATGGTAGTTCCAATGAGAACGGTAAGCGCCGGGATGATTTCCCACGATGGCAGCCTGTTTTCAGGGTGAGGGTAGAAGACTGCCAGGTTTACCGGCCAGAACATCTGCCGCAGGTAGACCACGTAGGTAACAATGGCATTGTTAATTCGTGCCAACATTGGCAATTGCTCCGTCCAACCGATTGCTCCTCGTTGGGCCAGAAACGTGACGGTGCTTGAAACGGCCGAGAGCGCGAGCAATGGAATCTTTTCGAGGAACAACCTTGGCAGCTGATGTCCGACGTCTGACCGCTGACCTCTGATTCGCTCCAGCGGCCAGTAGTCCAAGAGTAACAGCACGAACGGCAGCGTCACCAGCATCGGTTTCGACATCAGACCAAGGGCAAGCACAAATGCGACCGTCAAATAGCGCCAGATCGACGGGGCGCGTGCGTAGTGGACGTATGCCAACAGAGTGAGCATGAAGAAAACACCGCTGAGCACATCCTTTCGTTCCGCCACCCAGGCAACCGACTCCACGTGCGAAGGGTG
This sequence comes from Verrucomicrobiota bacterium, assembly GCA_003218755.1. Taxonomy (GTDB): domain Bacteria; phylum Verrucomicrobiota; class Verrucomicrobiia; order Chthoniobacterales; family UBA10450; genus Udaeobacter. The sequence continues at coordinate 14,958 of QHOK01000103.1, read as the reverse complement.
AATGGCGAACAGCGCCGCCACAAACGCGCTCCGCCAAAGCGCGCCCGTCATCCGTTGTAGCGCGATAAAGAGAAGGATTACGGCAATGCAGTGTAGGAGGACGTTTGTGAAATGATGCCAGCCTGCCTTTAACCCATATAACTGACAGTCCAGCATGTGTGTGATTGTTGTTATCGGGTGCCAGTTCTCCGCATGGATATGGGTGAATGCCCAGGCAATACCATCGGTGTTAAGGCCATTGGTTATCCTGGTATTTTGGTAAACATAACGCGGGTCGTCGTAGTTAACGAAGTCATACTCGAGTGTTTGCCCAAACACGGCCCATGTAAGCACTACAAGACAGATGCAAACGCCGACAAATTCCCGGTGGTGGCGTGTCTTGGGAAGAACGATTGATTTAGACTTAATACGGTGCACGTGCAGCGGTAAATGTCGTGAGAAAAGGCGGCTTAAGGATTCCGTTCGTAAATCAAGATATAGTTTTTGAGGCTCTCGACCGACGGCGGAACATCCCCGAAGAAGTAATCTGTTTCCTTAGGGGTCATGTTCACAAGACCGGCTGCGGTATAATTTTGTGCGGTGTATTTATTTGCCCAGGTAAAAACCAACCGCTCAGATCCGGGACGCCACAACCAGGAATAAAACATTACGACCGAGACCAGGTACTTAGGCCGTGCGCGTTCGATCTCATGAATCATCTCCTCCTGCATTTGCCGCGCATATTTTTGCGGTTCCATCAAGCCGTAAGTGTAGATATATCCCGTCGCCGAGTGCCGATGTGCATAAAAATAGATCTCCGGTTCGGATCCCAACACTGCGATTGTCTCATCCCGGCTTGTGTGTCCTCGCAGATAGTCTGCGATCTTAACGGATTCCGCGAATGGATTTTCGGAGTAAAGCATTCGGCAAGCTTCAACTGGAGAAAACCCAAAGAAGAATGTTTTTTCCCACAGAATTGGCAAGCTCAGGCTCGTGCCAAGCAGAAAGATCGGGACGACTCTAACCACAATCATACGGCCGGTCAGAAGATCGGACAGTTTGCTAATTGCAACGCCGACAAGGAGCGAGACTGCTGGCAGGATCATGATGAAATAATGAGGTCGAAAATAAAATCCCTGACATACCGCCAAAGCCGAGAACACGAGCAGGCCGAGCAGAAAATTTGTGTTGGCGCGGCTGCTCCTGTCCCAGAGTCCGACAATCAAGCCGAGTCCAGCCAATGCCCACAATACCCAGCCGATTCCAATCGCTTCTGTTACGCTCTGAAGAGAAACCTGCATGGCTCGGGATAAAGGCCATCTGCCGCTGTATATCTCGCTGACCAGAAAAGTGCCATATTGGCCAGCGTACCTGACTGTCCAGAACCAGAATTTATCGAGGACGCCTGCGTGCCAGAGAATGAGACACGTAATTCCGAGGGGAACAATTGCAGCGACCCCGAAGATCAGATTTCGGAGAAGGATTTTCTTCGGGGTAAGCCGTTGGCGGACATCATTCCAGAGAAGGTAGATTGCTCCAAACGGGATAAACAACAGCGCGGGCTGCTTCATCAACGCGCCGATGCCAAACAGCAATCCACTCGCGAATAGTCGTTCGAACGCATGCCGCTCTGGCTCCGAATACTTTAAGATCAGCAGCGTCCCACCGAGAACGGGTAGCATCACAAAATTCGTGGCGTGAGCAGCTAACCCCAGGACAGAGGGACTCACAGAGAGAACGGCATAACTCGTTGCTGCGGCGATCCCTGCCGTCGAATTCATCAGGCGCCGGCCTAGTAAGAAAATCAGCGCGATTGTGGCAGCGTTAACCAGGAGCAAGCCCAAGTGAATCCCAAGGATTGTTTGTCCGAAGACCGACATAATCACGGCATAGGCGGCATACGTTCCAGGAAACTTCATGTTATAAACGAGCTCATATGGAGGGATGCCTTGCAACATCAGTTGGCCGGCATAAGCGTATTCGCCTTCGTCGCGCTCGAGCGGAATCCCCAGAAGTCGAATCCGGATTGCGATCACGAGGCCGAACACGATTACGGCTAGGACCCACCAGTCGAAACGCAACGCTTTGCCCTTGATGTCGATGTTATCGGTCACGAAAGATGTTTTTCCAATACAAACAAGCGGCTTGCAACTAAGGGACTTCCATTGCACTGCGTCTTCTCGAAATGCTCTTTATCAACTGGGCATCTCCTCGCGACAAACGCCAAAGTAGGTCACCTGAATGGCCGTTGAAACCTACCCAACATAACATTGTTTAGCTTGTTGCAGCCGCCTCGCCGCGTTGAGGCGTCTAGCGGGTTTCCACTGGCAGCGCCGGCACAGCGTCGTGGCTGTGACGGGGCGCAGGTTATCGGATCGGCTGTCCACAGATATCAAAGCTCGCCGCGCAGAATTTCGAAAACAGCTGTGTTGTCGATAACGCCTTGCAACGTATCTGTTCCAGGGCCGCTGCCGAACGCAACAACGTCTTCCACGGTGACTAGCGCGGATTTTGTGTAGAACGCCGCCGGCTCAGACGGTTCCGCTTCTTGAGTCTCGGTTCTGTCTTCATTGCCTGGTATCTTCGCCGGGCCATACGATTTAGTGCCATGCGGACCAGTTGCCCAAGTGATCCAGGGCTGGCCGGCTGAATTAAAGCCCAGCATCGCGATGCCGCTGTCTTTGCGAAAAGGATATCCGTTCAAGTTTAATCCACCGATGGCCGCGTCACCGCAGACTATGATTGTCGATCTTGGTCCTCCATAGCTTCGGGCAATGCCAACTGCGCGGTCCAATTCAACTGTTTGGCTGAGTGTCCTTTCTCCGTTGTTTTCCTGTGCTGCTTTGCGCGTCAGCCCTACATCGACAATCAGGAGATAGCCGCCGGTGTTGTATTGAAGTAATTGGACTGCGCGCCGCACCATATCCCCAAGACTGGGCTGCTGGCTTCTCTCTTCCAGCTGGTTCGTGAACGCGAGATCTCCATCATTGAAAACACCGAAAAGTTTCGGCCGGCGCCATGCAGGAATTGTTTCCAACTCCGTTCGTGTTCGAACGATATCGAATCCATTGCCGCGGAGCTCGAGCAAAAGATCGCGATTGTCCTGTCTATCGCCGCCTTTTGCGGCGGGGAGAAATTGCGCCGCGCCGCCACCCATTGCGATGTCGATGTTTCCCCGATCCACAAACTCAGCGGCGATCTTCTCTCCGTCGCTCGAGTCGGTCGGGTGCGCGTAAAAAGCCGCGCTGGTCGGATCGGTAAGCTTTGTGTCCGTCACCAGGCCTGTAGCTCGTCCGTGCTCGCGCGCTAGTTCAACGATACTTTTCATCGGTTTCCCATCGCCATTGATGGCAAGCGTGCGATTGGTGACCCTCTCGCCGGTTGCGATTGCAGTTGCGGCGGCCGCCTGATCGGGAGCGGCGAAATCCTTAGAGTAATTCATCACCAAAGCTGCATGAGCCATCGAATCCAAGTTCAAGCGCGTGCCGGCCCCGGCGGCATAGGCACGCGTGGGCGCGAGCCGTGCAGGTGAAAGCCCCTCTCCGACAAACAAGATAATTCCGAAGGGTTTACGGATAACCCAGTGTTGGAAATAAAGGACACCCACTCCAGCAAAGGCCAGGAGGCAAAAGAGCGCCAGCAACTGATTGCGCCATTTCACGAGGGCGATGTAGGCGCGCGTTTGTTCGGTTGTCAACGAAAGAACCGCTTGTCGGCCTTCGCATTCGTCGGCAAACTGCGCGACGTATGAGTGGTCCGGTGATGCTGATCATTCGTGACGGCTGGGGCATCAATCCAGGCGGCTGCGACAAGCGCAATGAGAATGGAGACGCAACGCTGCTCGCTTCCACTCCCTTTCACGACAAGCTCTACCGCGATTATCCATGCTCTAGGTTAAGCGCCAGTGGCGTTGACGTCGGTCTGCCGGAGGGACAAATGGGCAATTCGGAAGTTGGTCATCTTAACCTGGGAGCGGGCCGGATCGTTTATCAAGACCTGACGCGCATCAACAAGGCGATCGAAGAAAGCGAACTAATGCGTAATCCAGTCTTGCAAGAAACATTCGCAGTTGCGCGTGGTCATCGGCTTCACTTGCTAGGACTGGTTTCCGACGGCGGCGTGCACAGCCATTATTCGCACATGATTGCACTAGCTAACGCCGCGCGTGAAGCAGGCGTAATGGACATCTTCGTCCATGCTTTCACCGATGGGCGCGACACTTCTCCCACCGGCGGGGCGGGTTTTTTGAGAACATGCGAAAAGGAACTGAAGAAGAGCGGAGCCGAGATAGTTACGGTGGTTGGCCGCTATTTCGCGATGGATCGCGACAGGCGGTGGGACCGCACGAAAAAAGCCTGGGACGCGATCGTTCTTGGCCGCGGCGAGGTCTGCAAATCGTCGCCTTCAGCAGCGGTTGAGCGACAATACTCAGTTCGCAAAACCGATGAGTTTATGCCGCCGCTGATTTTCTCGTACGCGAACGAGCAGCGGGTGCGCGACGACGATTCATTTTTATTTTTCAACTTTCGCGCCGATCGGGCCAGGCAATTATCGCAAGCGTTTTTGTTGAAGGATTTCGATGGCTTCGACCGCAAGGTGTGGCCGCAAGTCCATTTTGTCAGCCTCACGCAATACGATGTTCGGTTTCCTTCGCCGTTCATTTTTCCGCAGCAAGAACTTCGCAAGATCCTCGCTGAAGTCGTAAGTGCCGCTGGCAAATCGCAACTGCGCATCGCCGAGACGGAGAAATACGCGCATGTGACTTACTTTTTTAATGGTGGCATCGAGAAACCGTTTCCGGGCGAAGATCGGAAACTGATTCCTTCGCCAAAAGTCGCCACCTACGACTTGAAACCGGAGATGAGCGCCATTGAGGTCACCGATGAAGTGCTCGCGCGCATGGCGAATTACGATCTGATCATCCTCAACTTCGCCAATCCCGACATGGTCGGCCATACCGGCGTCGTTGAGGCTGGAATCAAGGCCGTCGAGACCGTGGATGAATGCATAGCGCGAATTATCCCAAAACTTCTCGAGCTTGGCGGCAAATGCCTGATCACCGCAGACCACGGCAATTGCGAGCAGATGCGCAATCCCGATGGCTCGCCGAATACCGCGCATACCAGCAACCTTGTGCATTTCATTTACGTCGCCAAAGATGCAGCGAAGTTTCGTTGCGAAGACGGAATTCTGGCCGATGTGGCGCCGACTCTTTTGTTTTTGCTGGGATTGCCGCAACCAAAAGCGATGACCGGGCACAACTTGCTCGTGCCCATTTTTCAAAAAAGCGCGACCGGTTGACAAGATCTAAAACGTGCGTGGAGAGGCGCGTCATGCTCGCGACGACCTTTTTGAAAGCCGCCGTCGGAAAAACCCGGGATCTTATATCGTTTGTTCGAGGAAAGCAGACCGCCTTGTGGCGGATCAGTTACTTTGTTATTGCCGCCTTGCTTATTCTCTCAGCCGCATCGAAGCGCTTTTCGTTGCCGCAAGATCCGTTGGCCGACGCCGATGCCGGATATCTTTGGCCAGCCCTCATGAAGCTGAGCGGCGGTGCTTTTGCGCACATTCAAGGCCTAAACTTCCTCTATCCAGGCTTGGTTTATCTGATTTTGCGAGTCTGCGCAGATTTTCGGGCAATCTCGGTGATGCAACATTTCCTCGGCTTGATTGCCGGTGGTTTATTTCTCGCGAGCTGGAGCAGGCTCGGCGATTTCTTTCCCAAACCTCGTTTGAACCGTGTCGCGCACGAAACGATCGGGCTCTTAGGCGCTGGCATCTATTTGCTTTCATATGGTCCTATCGTCTCCGAGATGAAAATTCGATCCGATGGCGTGTGCATGTTTTTCGAAATCTTGATTTCTTGGCTAATAGTTCAGTTCTTCTATTACCGGGTAATCTCCCCGAATGAGCGGAAGATGGTTATTTATGGAACTGCAATCGGGGTAAGCGCTTTTCTCCTCGCTTCGCTGAAGCCGAGTTTTACGCTCATGGCGCTCTTTGTGGTTGCGCCCGTAATCTGGTTAATAGTCAATGCTAAAGGCAATTTCATTGGAAAGCTTGCGTTTTTTAGTATCACCGTTCTCATCATCGTGGCGTTGACTTTTACGGAGCATTATCACAGGCGAAACGATCGAATGGTCAAAATGTTTCTCCCAGAGACCCTCTTTGTGATCCATGCGAAGATTATTCATGCGCAGATGTCCGCTGACTTAAAAAGCGGCCGGACGGATATTTACTCCCCTGAATGGCTACGACTTGCCTGCGATGATCTCGAGAGGGAAATTCAACGCACACATGATCTTTATCCCAAGGCGTTTCCCATTCTCGGATTTGCCCCCGACTATCTGAAGGTTGGTGCCGATTCCCTTCTCGATCGATGGCGGCGACAACTTGGCGATGAGCAATTTTTAAGATTTTTGAAATATTGGTACTGGCACAGCGTGGCACACCGTCCACTTGCGTTCGCCGTAAAAGTTGCTCGTCAGCTTGCGGTTTTTTACTCAACGGACTGTCCCGCATTCAGTGCGCGCAAGATATTCCAATTAGCCCCGCGCTCTTATGCGCAGAGCTTTTCGGCGCTTTCTGAGCCGCGATCATTGCAGCTCTTTTTTAACATACCGGAGGGGATCGCGTTCTTCGAGCGTACCCAAACGCTTCGTTTCAGTAACGTCGTCGTTCACCAGACCAAATTAGCTCGGATAGGTCATGTCTGCTGTGCGCGAAGTTATCTTGCAATTTTGCTCATCAGTCTCCCACTTGCAGGTTGGTTCGTGCTCAAACGAAGCAGTCCAGGAGAATCAAAATGGCCAGCATTGCTTGTTGTTCTCTTGTATTCCACGAGTTTCGGAAACGTTTTCGGCATTTCCGTCATTCACTCGATGGAGGTTGCACGCTATTCCACTGTTCTTTTTATTGCGGCTCTCCTCGCGCAGCTCTGGGCGATCCGATGGTTAATTGAAATCGCTCTAACAACCTTCCGTCAATCGAGCTACCCGCGGAATGCGACCGACAATCAGAAGGGCCGATAACGCGAAGCTATAACGTCTTCGAAAGTGACTTCCAGCTGACGATTCAGCACTCGTGTTCCTGCAACGGCGATTCGCTGCAGAAAGCGAACCCGATCATCGGCTGTTGTATCGTGCCAGATTGGTTTGCGCACCAGTGTGAGTGCGCCCTTTGATTCCACTAGCGCGCCCCAACCAACAGGAATCTCCGGCTCGCGGAACAACTCCTCAGTGACGACAAGAAAAAATAAATTCGCGCAGCGGTAACGAATTAATTTTTCGAACTTGGTGCAATCGTACAGACGATTTTGCAGTGCGCGTAGTTCGCGCGAAAGGCGCGTGTAACCGCGGTGACCAATCGCGGTGAAGTTTTCCGGATCGAACTCGGGAAAGAGCGAATCCCTGTTCCGGAGGTTCGGATAGTGCGCGCGTAGATGCGTTTCGAGAATTTGCCGCCGTTCGCAAATCACCTCGAGCCGCCGGCGCGCAACTTCGCTGTCGCAATTGTCTCGCCGGAGGTCGCAGAGCGCTTGTTTACATTCAAAAATCACTGTCGATCCAATCTGTCTGCGCTGACTGCGATAAGCCGCCACATCAGCCCGATACCGGCATTTTGGCAAGCTGACTTCCATCGCGGACGCGGAAAACCACTGTGCCTGCGCCCACACCAACGCGAGCCGTTTCAGCCGAGCATGTTGTGCCGTTTCGGCGTGGCGGCTTGTTACTCCTGCAGCCATTTCGCGAGTTCGCGTGCCCAATAAGTAACGATAATGTCCGCGCCGGCACGCTTGAGCGCAGTCATGATCTCGAGAACAGCAGCGCGTTCATCCAAGAGCCCTTTTTCGACAGCGCTTTTGATCATCGCATACTCGCCGCTGACATGATAAACGGCAGTCGGTTTTCCAAAGCGCTCACGGACGCGCCATAAGATGTCGAGATACGGCAACGCGGGTTTTACCATCACGATGTCCGCTCCTTCGTCGACATCCAGGGCCACCTCGCGCAGGGCTTCATTTGCGTTGGCAAAATCCATTTGGTACGAACGGCGATCGCCAAATTGCGGCGGGCTTTCGGCTGCTTCGCGGAATGGACCGTAAAATGACGACGCAAATTTGGCCGCATAACTGATAATCCCAATTTGATCGAACCCTGCGATATCAAGCGCCTCGCGAATTGCGCCAATGCGCCCATCCATCATGTCGCTTGGGGCGACCATGTCCGCGCCCGCGGCTGCATGAGAGAGCGCCGTCTTGACCAAAAGCTCAACGGTCTCATCGTTGAGGACATGGAAATGGTCTCCGTCAATGCGTGTGACGCCACAATGCCCATGGCTCATGTATTCGCACAGGCAAACGTCGGTGATTGTGACCAGATCAGGACACTTGGGTTTAATGGATCGCAAGGCTTTTTGAATGACTCCGTTTTCTGAGTAAGCGCCGCTGGCCTCTTCGTCTTTATGTTCTGGAATCCCGAAAAGCAGGATCGCTTGGAGACCGAGGTCTTGAGCGCGGCGCGCTTCATCGACAACCTGTTTTACGGGTAGCTGAAAAACTCCCGGCATACTGGCAATGCGCCGACGTTCATCCAGTTTTTCGCTTACGAACAGCGGCAAAACAAAATCGTGGACGCTCAATTGCGTCTCGCGGACGAGATTTCGCAATGCGGGCGAACGCCGCAAGCGCCGTGGGCGATGCACCAATCTTCTCATTTGCAGCGGGACGGTACGCTTGCCAAACTGGGTCGCAAGCAAGCAGCAGCGGCTCGCCAGAGGGGTGGCCCGAGATAAATGGGACGTATTGTACAGATGCTTGACGGCATGCGGGGTTCAGTGTCTGCATTTTGGTCGTGGTGCCCAGCTCCGACTATCTGTTGATAGATATCAGTAACTCGTACGCAAAGTTTGCGTTTGCATCGAGAAGGCGGCTCTCGGCTCCTGCCCGGATCGCTACCAGGAAGCTCTCAAGTAGTTTGGTCGCTGGATTGCTTAGACAAGAAAAGGCGCGCAAGGTGGTTGTCTCGTCGGTAGTGCCGACAAAAAACTCTGCGATATCAAAGGCGACAAGAACAGGGGCCGAGGTGCTCTGGCTAAATTGGAAGCTCAATCTGGGGGTGGGAATTGATTATCCCAAGCCGCAATCCATCGGCGCGGACCGGCTTGCGAACGCTGCGGCCGTTGCGGAGCTTTATGGATTTCCCGCGGTCGTGGTGGATTTTGGCACAGCGGTGACTTTCGACATCGTTTCCGAGCGCCGCACTTACGTCGGTGGTGTGATTGCGCCAGGACTCGAAGCGATGACCAACTTTCTGTATCAACGAACGGCGCTCTTGCCCAAGATCTCGCTGAAAGAGCCGCGACACGCGATCGGTAAATCGACAATCGAGGCAATGCTATCTGGCGCAGTATTCGGATATCGTGGATTGGTTAAAGAAATCCTTGCGCGAATCAAATCGGAGCAGTTTCCGTGCAAGAAGGTTTGCGTCATAGCGACAGGCGGCTACGCGCGCCTCATCGCCGGACGCTTGCCGGAGATCGATGTGATTCGTCCCCACCTCACTTTAGAAGGTTTGCGGATCGTGGCCAATCTCAATGACTAAGCTAGCAGGAGCCGATCACGGCCGCTTTGCGGTTTTTCCGAAGCGCGCTGAAAAATCCATTCGCACGAGCAACTTTCCACTTGTCAGACGCCCTGAACAGAGCTTCAATCGCTACTCCATGAGAGTGTGGGGGATGGCGGCGGTGGCCGCGCTGGTGCTTGGGTCGTTCGCGGCAAACTCAATTGCAGCGGACAATGTCGCGCCGACCAAAGCCGAACTGGAGGAGATGTACAACGCCGCTTACAAGGCGTTCGATTCAAAGAAGTTTTCGGAGGCGTTAGAGCAACTCGATGCCATCGATGCACGCCAACCTGATCTTGCAGCGTCAAAAAATCTGCGCGGCGTCATCCTGATGCGACAAGGCAACTACGATCAAGCAGAAAGCGCCTTGCAGGAAGCCTCGCGAATCGATCCAAAGTTTTGGAATGCCCGCTTCAACTTGGCGGAGATCCCGTTCCTCAAAAAAGATTGGCCAGAGGCGAGGAAACGTTTCGAGCAGTTGCTCTCCAGCGGTGAATCGGATCTGGCAAAAGAGGCTTCGCAGCTGATCCAATACAAAATTCTTTTAACCTACCTGCTAGAGGGCAAAGGGAACATGGTGGATTCCATTCTGGCCAAGTTGGAGCTTTCGCCTGATACCCCGGCGGTTGACTACGTGAAGGCCGCGGTCGCGCTTCAACAGAAGAATCAAAAAGAAGCGAAAGACTGGATCACTGCAGCAGAGAAGAATTTCTCACCGCAGCTGAACAAACTTTTCGCAGAATCACTTTACGAAGTTGGGTGGTTGGAAAAGCCAGCCGGCGAGAGGCGCCCTTCATTGCCATTAATGACAGCTGCCGAGCGCTCGGAAAAAACGAAGGCTGTCGCGCGTTCAAAATTTGAGCAATCGCAGCAGGCGCTCCGCCAGCGCGATTTTGCGACAGCGCTTAAATTAATCGATGAAGCCGACCAAGCAGACCCGAACCAGCCAGCGACCCTTAATCTGCGTGGCGAAATTCTGATGCAGCAGCAGCAATTTGACCAGGCTGAAGCCGCATTTAAGAAGGCGGCCAAGCTGGATCCAAAGTTCCGTGAGGCGCAATACAACCTGGCTCAAGTTCCCTTTAAGAAGAAGGACTACGCAAAGGCGCGCGAGCGTTTCGAGGCATTGTACAAACGAACGCCCGGGGGCGATAAAAATCAGGCGGCAGAGCTTATTAAATTCAAGATTTACATGACGCTTTTGCTCGAGGGAAAAGAGAGCCGCGCGCACGCGATGATGGAAGAGTTTCAATTTACGGGCGATACGCCGGCACTTTATTATGCCCAGGCAGCGTGGGAGTACAAGCATAATAATCCGGAAAAGGCCGCCGATTGGACCAGTTCGGCTAATAAAATTTATTCGCCAGCGCTTAATAGTGTTTTCGCTGACGCTTTTTACGATGTTGGGTGGATGCAAAGGCCGGAGGGTCCAACCGGACCTGCCCTCGCGTTTGACACGACAAATGTCGGTGCATCCCAAGTCGAGAGCGGTCCGGCAGTTGAGCCGAGTCCGATTCCAGACCGTGTGTTTGAACTTGCCAATCCTGAGGAAACAGCTAAACAGCCGGCTATCTCCGCGTCGAGCGCGCCGGCTCCGGAAACGAGCTCTCAGCCACAACCACCGGTATCTGAATCGCCCGCAGTTTCTGGCGAATCGACAACCGCGGCGCAACCTGTCGGAGTTGAAACCTCGAACGCTTCGTCTGCTTCCAACGAACAGAATAACCAGCAGGCCTCTGTCGAAACAAGTCCGTCCGAGAAATCCGCTGCGGCACCAGCGCCCGCAAACGTCTCGTCATCCGTCATGGCGGGAATGGCGGGCAAAAGACTGTGGCTGGTCGGCGGATTATTGTTAGTGGCGATAGTTCTATTGGCCTGGGTGATCGTGCCCGTCGCTCGCCGGCATTTTTCCAACATCCCACGTCACATGCGACTTGAGCCTCCTTCCGGTGCTACCGCCGCGGACGCCACCGTGTTTAAGCCGAGAGTCGCTCCAGCGCAGACGACCGGTGTAGAAGGCAACGGCTTTGTTGGAGGACCCCGCCAGATTTCGGTGCAACTAAAACCGTGGAAATCTTCGTTGCGACAGAGTGCACTGTCTCCAGGGAAATCGAGCAGTGCTTTTGATCGCTTGAAAGAACGGAGAGCAAAGGCCTCACGAGCTGCCGCTCATCGCGAGCCCGACCGCGAACTGGCGGCGGTTGCCGACTCAGACTTTGAATCATCTGTTGGAACAGTAGTCGAACAAACAACGGAGACTCCGCAACCAGCTACGTCGCAGCCAACTCAAATGGTTACAGCTCCTGCAATCAATGAGTTTGCCGAAGTTTCTGCGAGCGCAATGCCGAATGAAATTTTCGATAGCGCAGAGCAAGTGACAGTCTCCGCGGAAGAGGCGAATCAGTTTTCCGGAGATGCGAAAGAAACGGAAACGGTATTGATCGCGGAGGAGCCAAGTGAGATTCTCGGGGGTGCAGAGTTCGCATGGCCGACAATGGAACCATCAACGGATTTTGCAGTCGAACCGATGAGCGAAGAGCAATCTCATCAACTCATCTCTGATGCGAGTCCACTCGCAACAGGAGAAGCGACGACCGAGCCCGCGTCTGATTTTCCAAGTGCTGCTTTCACTGAGCCTGTATTTCCGCAAATAACCACACCCGCAACCATGCCAGAAACAACCCAAACTCCAATCGCTCCAATAACCAAAGCCCCGGCTCCGCCCGTGGCGAAGCCACAACCACCTCCTGCCGCGATGCAGACGTCCGTACAGCTCACTTTCTCTTTCGAGATTGCAGCCATGCAATTGACGCCGAGCTTTAAGATGGGCGTCTTGAAAGTGCGTCCCATATCGAAACTCGTCACGATGCGTTTGCCTTCACCTCAACGCGCTCAGTCTGCGCTGAATTTGCAGGTCGCCTTCGAAGTCGTTAAGATTCAGCCTGTCGCTGGCGCGCTGGGCACTATTCGCGTGGTTCCCTCCCAGCAGCAGAGGCCGACTATGGCTGGCATGCCGTCATTTGCAGTCGCGGGATTGCAAGTGGTCCCAAATTCTGAAACCGCACCGGTCCAACTCACTCCGTCACAGCAGGGGCGTGCGTCTGTATTCGTCACAGTCCCATTTCAGATAAGCACGCTCGAGTTTTCGCCATCACTCGAAATTGCATCCGTCATCCTGAATTCGAACTCTAAGCAGGTCGTCGTTCAGTTGCCTGGCGCCGGACCGGGCCCAGCCGAAGGAGCGCCGATGTTTGAAATCGCGAATCTCGAGCTTGGCGAGAGCGGCGACATCGCCATGATGCAGCTGAACCTTCTTGGCGGCCCGAAGCGAGCCTGACAGGCGCGCACTCTACACGTTTATTTTCCATAGATCTCATGTGACCTACGGGACACATGGAACGTATGCACAATCACTTCCAGTTTAGCGAATGCAGCTGGTCCGGGAGAAACTTTCCATTTTCCCGAATCAGTTCGCCGTCGAAGTAAATTTCTCCACCGCCGTAATCGGGACGCTGGATGCTTACCATGTCCCAGTGAACCTGGCTTCGGTTCCCGTTGTCCGCATCCTCGTAAGCTTGTCCTGGGGTAAGATGAAACGAGCCAGCGATTTTCTCATCGAACAATATATCGCGCATCGGTTGGAACACCCGTGGATTAAAGCCGAGGGAGAACTCGCCTACGTAGCGGGCCCCAGGATCTGAGTCGAGAATCTTGTTCAGCTTTTGCGTCTCGTTGCTTGTCGCAGCGACGATTTTTCCGCTCTTGAATTCCAAACGGATACCATCGAAAGCGATTCCCTGATAAATGCTGGGCGCATTAAAGGTCACATGACCCTCGACCGAATCCTTCACTGGACAGCTGAAAACTTCGCCATCGGGGATATTGCGATCACCACCGCAGATTACGGCTGGAATTCCCTTGATACTGAAACGCAGATCGGTGCCGGGACCTTTGATTTGGACACGGTCCGTCTTTTCCATCAACCGCTGGAGCACCTTCATGCCGGGCTGAAGTTTGCGATAGTCCAGCGTGCAGACATCGAAATAGAAGTCTTCAAATGCCTCGGTGCTCATTCCGGCAAGCTGCGCCATCGAAGGAGTCGGCCAGCGTAAGACCACCCACTTGGTTTTTTTAACTCGCTGGTCTTGCACCGGGCGCATTTTTCGGCCGATCAATTTCATCTTCTCCGGAGGTACATCGGACAATTCCGTAATGTTGTTGCTTCCGCGCACGGCGATGTAGGCGTTCATTTTTTTCATTCGCGCCAGCTCATGGCTTGCCATCAATTTTAGCTGTCGATCCGATGCTTCAAGCGCGAGCGCGCGGTTCACTCGGGTGTAGTACGTTTGCACAAATGGCACTCCGCCCGCTTTCCGCACCCCGCGTACTAGCGCGATGGTCATTTCGTCGGGAATATCGAATGCTTCGATGAGCACCGTTTCATTGCGCTTGAGACGAACGGAATATTCCACCAGGAGCTTCGCGAGTTTGTCGAACCGGTCGTCGTGCATAGGCGCTTATCATTCCACCAGCCTGACCGGATGCAACTCGGGCCGCAGGCATCACGCCCTTCGGATCAGTTTCGCCGCGAATGCGCCGTCAAAACGATCTCGAAACGGAAGCGAATGCTTCTCCTCGATCAGGCGCAGGGCTGGCGAATTGTCGAGAAGTCGTCGCTCGAGTTGTTCGTTCTCCTCTGGCTCAAGGCTGCATGTGCTGTAAACAAGCACGCCGTTCGCTTTCAGCAATGGAATCACCGCACGAGCGATTTCGATTTGCTGCTGTTGCATGCGGTCGAAATCGGTCGGTCGTAATCGCCATCTGAGGTCCGCGCGTCTGCGCATCACTCCGGTGTTGGTGCACGGCGCATCGACCACAATGCGATCAAATGGCGCCCGCGATGCGATCTCCGGCGGGACGTGATCACGTCTCCAATCGTGATGCACAATCTGCACAATTCGCACACCGAGACGCGACATGTTCTCCTTCAGGATCTCCAGCCGGTCGGGATCGCGATCGCACGCCACGATTGTTCCCAGGTTTTCCATAAGTTGCGCGATGTAACCGGTCTTTCCACCGGGCGCCGCACATGCATCGAGGACCTTTCCTCCGGGCTTTGGGTCCAAACTCTGGCACGCAATTACCGTACTCGGATCTTGAACGTAGCAGTGTCCTCGCCTGAGAGCGCCTGTCGGTAATGAGTCAAATTCGACAAACTCAGAATTAGGGGTCAACGGCCGGGACCTTGAATAGAGCCGGAGGAACTCGTCGGGCTTGATTCTTAGCCGATTAATCCGGCCATATACTGGCGCGGGAAGATTATTCCATCTGCACAGCTCTTCAGTCTGTTCGGCGC
>QHOK01000102.1 GCA_003218755.1 Verrucomicrobiota bacterium | reverse complement strand
CCGTCACCGAAATTGCCGACCCAAAGGTTGCTGCCTTCCACGAGGGCAAGTCCCCATGGCGCATTGAGATTCCCTTGTGAGACCAGGCGCCTGAGGAAGTTGCCGCTGGTATCGAACACATTGACGAAGCCAAAGCCGGGCCCGGGAACGTCATCGTGTTTGGCGTGATCCTGCTTGGCATAAGTCACAAAAATTTCGTCATTGAAATTCCGGATGCCGAACGGCGCGTAGCCTGCCGGGAGATTCGGATCGACGAAGCCATTCGGACTCACCTGATGAAAACTCTCATCGTAGGTTTCGACTTGGCCTGTATGGAAATTCGACACAAACAGGAAATTGTGGCCATTGGCGACGCCCAGCGTTGCGCTTTTATAAACGGCGTGGTTAACCCCGTGGTTCGTGCCGTTGTCCACGGCGATAATGGCGTTCGTCGGATCCACGGTGGGGTTCCAGCCTGAGATGGAACCATCTTCACTTACAAAAATGAAGAAGGCGGGTGCCGAGGTTCCATTCTTTGTCACTTGGAAGAACTGGGTCCCGTTGAACACGACTCCGGTGGGATTCCCAGTTCCTCTGTTCTGTTTGGAGGTCGGAATCGTCACCACCAGCGAACGGGCTGTGCCATCCTGATTGTACAGCGTTGAGACGCCGGTGCCGTTGTCGCTGACCCAAATGATGCCAGTGGGTGAGGCTGCCATGCCCCACGGATTGACAAGGTTTGGATCGGTATGCTGCGCGACGCCGGCGATGTCGGATTGGAAGTTTGTCCACGAATAGGTGTCCGCGCGCGCAGACGCGGCCGTCAGAATTGCTGCTGCCAACAGGGGCAGAGCAATTTTTATGTAAGCATAAGTTGTTTTCATAGGATTGATGATTGTTTTTTCTGCTGGAACAATCGCAGCGATCGATGCTGGGCAGCGCATCGAAAAAGTAACGCGGTTGTTACTTTTCAGGGCGTTCTCGCAGCTAAAACGTCGGCTGTTGTAACGAGGATTTCTGTTGAATCTTCCGCGAATGTCCCCAGGCAAAGTGCCTGCCGGCTGAATCAAGCTCACTGCAGCGACTCCGTCCGATGGCGGACTGGGAGGCCTAACTTCCAGTCAGCGGATCGTATAACCAACGTGACGCACGGTGTGAATCAGCGGAGGATCACCAATTTTTCTTCGCAGCCGTCCGATGAAAACCTCGACCAACTTCGTGTCGTATTCGTGTGCGTGTTCCCAGACGCGTTCGCACAGCTCCGTGCGCGTGAAGACACGGCCAGGCTCCCGCATCAGCACCTTTAGCAACATGAGCTCCCGTGGCGAAAGCTCGATGCGTTGCGCGCCGCGGTGGACGCCGTGAGTTGCCAGATCGAGGGTAAGATCGCCAGCGCGCAAGGACATTACCGGTTCCTCTGGATAACGCCGCCCGAGCGCGCGCACGCGCGCCACCAGTTCCCGCATGGCAAATGGCTTGGGCAAATAATCGTCGGCGCCAAGTTGCAATCCAGTTACGCGGTCTTTCACTTCGCCTCGAGCTGTGAGCATCAGCACGCGGCTGGCCATATGTTGGGAACGCAAATACCGCAGGACGCCAAACCCGTCCATTCCAGGCAGGATGATATCCAGCACGATTAAATCGAATGGTGTCTCCTTTGCTTTATTCAAAGCTCGTTCGCCATCATGAACGATAATCGGATCGTGCCCTGCCTCGGTGAGTGCCGATGCAATTTGCCTGGCTAACTGCACGTCATCTTCAACAAGAAGAATGCGCATGGATTTAAAAATAGATTCGATGATCAGAAACGGACCGTAAACTGTGCAGCCAGCAAATGGTTATCATCGCCAGGTCCGGTCGTTTCGTGCTGATAATCATACTGCAATTTTAACTGCGCGTGTGGCGTGAAGCGATACGCGACAGCGATGTCGATCCTGCCGAGGTCTTCACTCCAGCGAACGCTATGGCTGTAGCCATCACTGATCGTGCCGAAGAGTTGTTGATTCCACCGAAGCGCGCCGAATAGTTGCGGGGTAAATTTGTATTTGGCTTCGACATAATAAGCGAATGTATCTGCGTTTCCCACTCGCGGCACTTGAAAGCGCGCTTCATAGAACTCCGCCCAAACTTGCAGATGACGCCAGGCGAAGCTGGCATCCTGTCCGAGGACAAATTCTCGATAATCGTCGATGTCGCGTCCGGGCGGCAGCGTGGGTTCGGCTTCACGCCGAAAATATGGGCCCTCGCTCGCTGACAACCCAAAGTTCCATGCCTCGTTGGGCCGGAAACCAACGCGCGTACTGAAAGTCGGATTCTCGAAACCATTTTCCGTGACGTTCCACGATTCGGGGCGCGACGAGAGGGACGCATTCTTCATTTCAATAGCGTAATCAAATTTGCCCAGTTGGCCGGAGACAGAAATGCCACTCGCGTAACTGGGTCCCCAGATTACCGGATTAAACGCGTACTTTCCGTAGTAGTAGGGTGCGGAGATGAAATAGAGTGGTGAAATCGGGGCAGCTTTGTCCTGAATTGGCGTGACGTTTTCATAAATTAGCGGCGCGTTGATGAATGGATTCTCCCAGGAGAGATGCCGCGGGACCCAATTGCCCACGACCGTTGCGAACTTGCCGATTTGCACCGTCAAGCGGCCATCCTCCCACGGCGTGACGCGCAAGGCGTATTCGTCGAGCCGCACCTGAGCGCCGTGATTGCTCGGATCAAAACCGCGATCCAGCCGCGACTGCGCGAAGAAATAAATCTGTGATCCGATTTGCGCGTCGAGAAAGAGGGTTAGACGCGGATTGAAAAGCGTGTCGATGCTGCTGTCGATGAGACCGGGCGCGGGTTGTTCGAAGTTATAGATTTCCAAATCGAGCGTGCCGCTCAATCGTGCGCGCAGATTATCTTGAAATGCTGAGATCGTAAGTGCGGTGTCGACCCGGTCGAGGACGTCATCAACATCGAACGCGCACGCTGTGCAGGCGAATACGCACAGGCTGAAGGCGTGCAACTTCATGCAACTCCATTAACACTGTCCACAGCGGAAAAGCGCACTTCAAATTCAGTCCAATCGTTTTCGGATCGGACCAGACGCAAATCACCGCCGTGCAACCGCGCCAATTCGCGCCCCAAATTCAAGCCGATCCCGTGACCGGAAACGGCCAAGGGAGTTGAGCTGTGATGGAAGCGCTCGAATATGTTTTCACCGGGTGGAATCGTGCGGCCCGTGTTCCCGACAGTCAGAATAACCTCGCTGCCATTGCCATGCGCGCTGACGCGGATCCGTCCGCCAGGGCGATTGTACTTTCGCGCGTTCTCCAGGAGATTTTGCACAATAAGCGACGTGTACGGTTTTTCGCCAGTCACAAACAGGCCGTGTGGAAATTCCTTCTCGATCTTTACATCCGGCGAGTCTGGAAGCGCGCCAAGATCGTCCAGCCACTCGTTAACGAGCTGGCTAAGGTTTACCGGCGTCGATGCGATTTGAAGATGGCCAGCGTCGAGGCGCGACAACAGAAGCAAATCGTCGATTACTCCGGTCAAACGATGCGTTTGATGCAGCAGTGCGGACAACTCCTCGTAAATCTCAGGCTTAAAACCTTCGCGCGCGAGCAACGATTCAAGGCCGACGCGAAGAACAGTGACTGGGCTTTTCAACTGGTGGGAGGCGTCGGCAGAATACCTTGTGGATCTTTCCAGTTCCTCAGCAGTCGAAGCGAGGGCGGCTTCGGCGCGTTTTCGTTGTGCGCGATTCTCTTCCGAATCCAGCGCCAGCTTTTTCACTGGCACGGAAAGCCTGAGCGCGACCAGATGGCTTGCGACGAAACCGCCTAACAAAAGCAGTGCGCCGGCCCCGCCAATTTGCCAGCGGAGGCGATGCAGCTGTGCCAGCGAATAGCTAAGTGGATAAACGCAAATTTCGTAAGCAGGCGGGAAGAGCGAAGCCGGGTTGAGCCGCTTATAAAACAAGAGCTGTGGCGCACCACCAACGTCCACGCGAAAGTAGTTTTCACCTTGGTCAGAATTGGCAAGCTCGCCTGCTAATTTGTCATTCAGCGACGCCTGGGTGGATCTCGGAAGCGTCGGCAGATACAGCTGGCCATTCGCCCAGATGCCGCTCTTCATTCCCGTGTATTTATCTTCGAGCTCGAGTGGTTTGAACCCGATCACGAGCGCGGAAATCACATCGCCGGTGTCGGTAGAAAAGATCGGCACGGCTATCACTTCATCGATAGATCCACCAACAGCCTGGGTATTTTCCTGCATGTAACCGATTTGCTGCGTGTCCGGCAATTTGCCCAAGTCGAGTTGCGCTTCCGTTTTGGCGTCCAGCTCTCCAACATCGTAAGGATTCAGCGGCTTGATGACCGCGCCTTTACTGTCGAGGAAGCGATAAAATCTCGCGTGAAGCGATTGCGCCGCTTGCTCCGGAGGCGGTTCTTCGCCTTCCATTAAATCGCGCAACTCATCCTTTGCGCTCGGATACAATAAATCGATTGCGTTGTCCTCGATGGCCGCGTGGATTCGCGACTTGGCCGCAAGCGCGTTGCAGCGATCCGCCAGCGCAGCGTGGCGAAGTTCCTCGAGTTTGTGAAGCGAAGAAAGTTCGGCCTGAAAAGTTTGCTGCAAGTTTCGTTCTGCGTCGGCCGTGACCTTACGTTGTGCCAGATAAAAACCGAGACCGGTCAGCGTCGCTACGATGACCATCATGGCGGTAAACAATCGAGTGCGAAACCTCGCTACGCCTTTGTCTCTCGGTTGCTCCGCGGGACTCATGGGAAATCAACGTGGAGCGTTTCGCCGCTCTTCAACTCCACGGGCTTCTCTCGCGTAGTCCTGCTGTCGATCCACGCCTTGAGCGTGTAGCGACCTGCGGGAAGTCCACCTAATCGAAAGTGTCCATCAGTGTCTGTCATCACAAAATGGGGAGTATTCAAAACCAGGATCAATCCGCGCATGTGTTCGTGAATGTCGCACCGAAGTATCACCAGGCCCGGCTTATCGAAAACTTGCGTCGGGATCGGTCGCTCATCCGGGCGATAACGCCCAAGATCAAAACGTTTGGCAGGCGAGTAGGAAAAAATGTTGTGGTAAGTGTCATCAAGATTTGGGAATTCAACCTTGGTTCCGACCCGCACCGGGAGAAGCGATGGAAGGAACGTCAAATCCTTTTGCGCGACTTGTTTCATCGGCAGCGAAGCTGGTTGGGGGAAAGCACCATCGAGATAAACCACCGCCAGAGGCGGCTGCGTAGAAAGAACGCCGCCTTTGGTGACGATCTGGTAACGTTTCGCCTGCACCGGCGCCGAATGCGATTTTGGGAGTTCCACGCGTCCCTCGAGTGTGGCGCTCGCCAGAAGCGCAACGGGAAGGATGGGAAAAACCGCGTTTAACCATAGCAACCCCCGCGTGCGCATTTTCTCAGTAGTTTAGCAGGCGTTCTATGGGACGGAAAGTGCTCGGACAAGGCTCGCGGTCTGCACGATCGCCCTGGTTACCTTTTCGGTTCGGCCGCCGCCATTGCGGGCAGAGTGAAGAAAATTGTTGCGACGAGACTCCAGAAAATCCCGATGGCGCACGCGATGCCAAGACCAGTGAGCGCTGGGTTTCGCGCAAGCGCGAGCGAACCGAAACCGCTTACCGCGGTCAATCCCGCGAGCAAGACCGGCTTCACCACGCCACCAACATCATGCTCGATTTCCTGAGTCTTTTGCCAGACCAGCACAACGTATATCCCATAGTCCACACCGATCGCCAGCACCAGACGGAACGAGAGCACATTCAGCAGATTGAGATCAACGTGCAGCAGTTTCATCGAAGCGATCATTGCTCCGATCCCGAACGCGAGTGTGATGACCTGGATCAGCCACAAACGAAGATCACGGTACAAGAGGGCCAGCAACGATAGGTCGAAGATCGCCATCAGCGCGCTGATGATGAGAAGTTGATGATGCGACCATGGCTGGAGATCGGCGAGCGCATAGCTCCATCCTGAGATAATCATCGGGGCACCAGCCACCGGGAGATTGCGTCCCAGCTCTTCGCTTTGCGCGTGGGTCGAGATCGGCTGATTAGTCGTGACAAATCCAGTTGTCAGTAATGGGTCCCGCCCGAAGTAGCGGTCCACCAAAAACCACCAGCTCGATGATTCCGGCAATTGCGTCCGCCAGTCTGGCAGGGGCACATTTGGATCGGTAAGATGCTGTAAATCGTCAAGCAACGTGAACGCCGGCGCGAACGAATCGCGGCTGAATCCTTCGGCATCCAGTGTTTGCTCCAGTGTTTCGCGCGCTGATTGAAAATTAATCGTGCTCAAGTGCCGTCGATTTGCCTGCATCCAATTTGGTGAAATACAAAGTGCTGCTGGCGTGGAGAAACCTTTGATTTTTCCGGCTCCCTCGAGTTGCCGCCAGCGCGCGGAAACTTTTTGCCAGTGATCGTGCAGTTCCTGCTGATTCGTCGCGCGAACAATCGCCAGAACAGGTTCCCAACGCACGGGCATCTTGTGCATGATTTCCTCAAGAGCGCGATTCGCGCGGATGTTCTTTGGCTGCAATGAACGTGTGCTGGCTTGAAAACGGAGCGGGGGAATTGGCGAAAACCCAATCGCAGTCAATACCAACAAAACCGCACCGGAAAAAATCAGCATGGGCGCGGGTTTGCGCACAGTCCAGCGCACGTACTTTGTCACGATTTCCAAGAGCCAGTCATGGCGAACTGCCGCCTGTCGTTCGCGAACAAACAGAAACAAGATCGAGCACATAAACAGGCCGGCGACAAAGATGCCGATCGCAATGAGCACCCCAAGCTGCGAAAAACTCATGGCGCCACTCAGCACGAGCGCGAGAAAACCAACTGCGGTCGTGAGCGCGCCAAAGAAAACAGCGCGTCCAAGTTTTGCCACAGAGGTGGCAATAGCTTGGTGATGCGGTTCTCCGTCGGCGCGCGCCTGGTGATAGCGCCCGATGATGAGAATGGCGAAATCAACGCCGAGCCCGACGAGAATGCCGCAGAAGCCGACGCTGACCATGCTGAGCCGTCCGAACAAGAGCTGTCCAAGCGTGAGCGCGATCAAACAACAGAGGAGAAGGCAAACGGCCGTGCCCACGAGCGGCAGCCATCGGCGAAAACCTGCAAAGAAAATCGCGCCTACCAACGCGACTGAGCCAAGCAACGTCGCCACGACATCATAACGCATGCTCAATGAAATTTCCGACACAAAGGCCGGGCGCCCGGTGATGAGAATTTGCAACGGGTCGCCTTCCCATCCTTCGCCTGCTGCCGCACGAAACTCGTTTACGCGTCGCATCAACCGCTGGCATTCAAACGCGCTGACAGATGTTTGGTTCGTCACCGCCAGAAAAATTCGCATGGTGCGATCGGGCGATGTGAGCGGCTGTTCCTGTTCAATGATCGTGCTTTCCGCGAAAGGCTTTAGCGCCGGCCCAATCAGACCGAGCGGATCGAACGAGAGCTCGAACTCCGGGCGCGGCGAGCCCGCCTCGATCTGTTGGCGCAAGCGATGAAGACGATCGCGAATTTTCTCTGGTTGCAGAATCAACATCGTCTCGTTGAAGACCCGCGGTTCAAGATTGAGAAGCAGCGGCACCGCGATTGATTGGAGATCGCGAATGCCTTCGGGCGTGGCCATGGGCGAGCCCGCGAGCGCGCGCGCGCACCAGGGTTGCTGCCGCAATCGCTCAGCAAACACCGGCGCGAAATCCTCCAGTTTCTCGACGTCATTTGGGTTGCAGACAAGCGCGAACGTCAGCTCCCGCGTTTGCTCAAAATCGCGATCGTAGATTTTGAGGCCTTGCACGGAAGAAAACCTGCCAGGCAAAACGTTGAACACCTCGGAATCAAGTCGCAATGATGTCACGAGAATCGCAATGCAAGCGATCGTGAGCACCACCACGCCGAACCAAACCAGCGCGCCGCGCTGAGTGATGGTTCGTGCGATGAAGTCGCTGATCCGCATGAGCAAGCCACCATTCAACACGAATCGGCACGAAGATGCCAATGTTGCAGCCGGTTTCGGAAGTCAGGCTCCAGCCTGACCCAGCACGCGGGCATCTTGCCCTTTCGTCAAACATGCGCTGGAGACAGCACACACTGCAGCCAGCGATGCTGCAGCGTCCGCTATCCTCAGCGGAGAACGAGAATCAAAACCGGAACAAGAATGTCTCGTTGCCGCTCACGTAGCGCAGTGTTTTCTGGTTCGGCGCGTGAACAAATTGGTCACGCAATCCGAGCCAGCCGCGCAGCTGTGGCGGCGCTTTCTCTACAGGACCAGACCAACCCTGATGAGCAAATGCTCCTTTCACTTCTGCAAAAGCCGCATCCTGCCGCAGAGATAGCAGCGTTATTCCTGGTCCTTTCGAAACGGTCAATTGGAAGTCGCCAGTGGTGGAAAAGCGAACGAGCGCCTCGCCAATCAGCGTTGTCCCTGGGCTTCGATACATGAGCTGTCCGGCTTTGGTCTGCCAATCAGCCGTCGGCTGAGAAAATTCGTGAAATGAAATAGTTGCGCAACTTGTTACGCAAAAGAAGGTGATCGCAACAATAGCCGGGAACGCTAGAGCCACGGCCCTGCGGGCCGTAATTGGACTCATGACATGACGCCAGCTGTTTGAGCTGAGGCTGATGCTTCCGTTTTCTTCGGCACGAGCGTAAGGCGGGGCGCAATCGGATGATGGCGTTGCAGCCAAACCAAAAAATAAAAGACCCACATCCGCCAGCGGATTGGAAAACTGTTACCAACATTTCCGCCAAGCACTGCGTTCACGGCTGGCGCAAGCCCCAACACATTGCGCGGCGCCAAAAAGACTTCGATGAATTCCTTCGTGTACCAGGCGTTCACAAAACGAAGATAAACATCCATCGCGCGGTTTACCGACCGCTCGTAGCGGGCGAACAACCGTTTCATGTTCCGCGGACGTTGAAGCACTTCGTTCAGAACATCTGCGCATCGTTCGCCGCTGAACACTGCGAGAAAGACGCCGCTGCTAAAGATGGGATCGATGAACCCGGCGGCATCGCCCGCAAGCAACCAGCGGTCACCGTGCAATCTTGCGCTCCGATAGGAGAAGTCCGCTTCCACGTAAACTTGCGAGACTCGCCGCGCGTTCGTCATCCGTTTGGCGATGATTGGCTGCTCGCCCAGCGCTTGTTCGAGAAAATCTTCGGCGCTGAGCTTTGATTTGCGAAAAGTTTCACTGTCGAGAACCACTCCAACGCTGGTGCGGTCGGCGCTGAGCGGAATCAACCAGAACCAGCGATCAATGGCACGGATCAAAACTGTCAGCGTGCCGTCGATTCCGTTCGCGCGCCAGACACCGTCGTAGTGCGCGAAGATGGATAGCTTCTGAAGATGATTGTAAGTCTTCTTAATTTTGAATTGTCTGCCCAGAACCGAGGCGCGCCCGCTGGCGTCGATTAGATAACGCGCTCGAATTGAACGAGACGAACCGTTGCATTTAACCGTCAGCTCGACGTCGTCCTTCGAAAACTGGACTCGATCAACCGAAGTCTGTTCTTGTACTTCCGCGCCGCATTCGGCGGCATGATCCAGTAGCACCTTATCGAAATCGCCGCGCGTGACCTGATACGCGTGATCGGTTTGCGAACGATAGCCGTCCTTGAAGTAAAACTTGGTTCCAGTTTCCGAGCATGCGCCGACGATCTCGCCGCCGAACTTTTTGATGAACCCGGCGCGCAAGAATTTTTCGTGCAGACCCAGCCGGGAAAACGCTTTCATGCTAAAGGGCAACAGCGATTCGCCGATGTGAAAACGCGGAAACTTTTCGCGCTCGAAGACGATCACGCGCCGCCCGGCGCGCGCGAGCAGCGTCGCGGCAGTGCTACCGGCCGGTCCTCCCCCGATGATCGCGACATCGTACATACCGACGCTCATCGTGCGTCGATGTTACCAAATTGTCCAGATTTTGATAGGGGCAACGCGGCGTCTCCAGCACTTTTGTGCTAACATCACGAGGGGAAATGAAGCTGCTTGATCGATTTATTAGCCGCGAGTTACTGGTCAACGTCTTGTTTGCGATCGCGGTGCTGAGCCTGGTGCTCGTTGTCGGAAATATTTTCCGGAAACTTCTGCCGCTGCTGGTGAATCACGACGTGCCGATGGAATACCTGATCACGTTCATTGCCTATGTGCTGCCGTTCTCACTGATTTTCACCATTCCCTGGGGATTGTTGACGGCAATCCTGCTCGTATTTGGACGGCTCTCCGCGGACAACGAACTGATCGCGTTGCGCTCAAATGGCGTCAGCATTACGCGCATCTGCATTCCGCTGGGCGCGATCGCGGTCATCTGCACGGCGATCTGTCTCTGGCTCAACGTGCAGGCCGCGCCGGCTGCGCAGGAAAAATTACGCAGCACGATTTTCGATCTGGCGACGCGAAATCCGATGGCGCTTTTCGGAAGCGATCAGGTGATCGACCAATTTCCCGGGCGCAAGATTTACGTCGGCAAGAAAGAGGGCAACAAGCTCGAGAACATTACTGTGTTCGAGCTGAATCAGAATTCGCTGCCGGTAAAAGTGACTTACGCGCGCACGGGAATGCTCGAAGCCGATTTGGCGAACAAGCAAATTCTTATGCACCTCTATCAAGCGCGATACCAAGAGCGCGATCAAAAGGACCCGTCCAACCTGCGCAAGATTCGGGATGGAATTAACATGGTCGAGGGCACATTGCCTATCAGTCTCGAAGAGCTTTACGAGAAAGAGAAAAAACGGCCAAGCCGTTCTGCACTGTCGATCGAGCAATTGCTCGAGCAACTAAAGAGCGAGAACCAGCGGGAACGCAGCGCCAGCCGCACAGAAATCAACAAACGCTTTTCATTCCCGTTTGCGTGTGTGGCCTTCGCAATCATCGGGGTGCCGCTGGGTGTCACGGCGCATCGGCGCGAGACGTCGATTGGTTTCGCCATGGGTTTGATTGTTGCCACCAGCTATTTTCTCTTCGTGATTATTGGCGATACGTTGCGCGGAAATCCCCAGGCGCATCCGGAGCTGCTTGTCTGGTTTCCCAATGTTCTGTTTATCGTGCTGGGTGTGTTTTTATTCCGCCGACTCGCACGGCAGTAAGATTAGAGCGCCGGATTACTCAGCGCGTTGGCGATTCGGGAGTGGTTGGATCGATGATGGCGCGGACTTCAGAAATTCGGTTCGCGGGAAAGCCGAAGCAGAAGCGCAACAACCGGGCACCAGCATGGTCCTTGTTAAGGCGATCAAAGGCGGCAGTGACCTGCTCTACGATTCGTTTTATCTCTTTCACAGGACCCTGCGTTTTCCCGTCACAAAACTAACCATTGATGAACTTCACGGTGCTCGGCCAGCGCCTCCTGTTCTCGGCGTCTGCGTTGAACGCGATTTTCCGGTTGTTCAAGAAGTCTATCGAAACGTCCAGACGCAGTTCACTCGTGCGCAATTCATTCTTTGGCGAGTGGACGCGGAATAAGCCGGCAGCCTAAGGTGGCGGTGCCGAAGCTTATGATCGACCGGCTATTCAGGTTGTCTGAGAACAAAACGAACGTGCACACGGAAGCGCTTGCTGGTCTGACGACCTTTCTCACGATGGCTTACATCATCTTCGTTCAACCAGCGGTGCTCTCGGGAAAAATGTTCGGCACGGACACCGGAATGGATTTCGGCGCAGTGACAACTGCCACGTGTGTTTCAGCCGCGCTCGCCACGGCCATCATGGCGCTCTACGCCCGTTATCCGATCGCTCAAGCTCCCGGCATGGGTGAAAATTTCTTCTTTGTTTCTCCGCGCTGCCGGCGGCAACGGCGGCGGGATTCACAAATGCATGGCAGGTCGCGCTCGGCGTGGTGTTCGTTTCCGGTGTGCTCTTTTTGATCTTGTCGCTGATTGGGTTGCGCGAACTGATTTTCAACGCAGTCAGCCCCAGCCTGAAAAATGGTATCGCCGCCGGTATCGGACTTTTCATTGCATTCATCGGACTGCAGCAGGCGGGTGTAATCGTCAAAGACCCGGGCACTGCCGTAAAGCTGAACGCGCATTTCGCGTCGCCTGATTTGATCGTGTTCTTTGTCGGTATGTTGACCACGGCCGTCTTGCATGCGCGCCGCGTGCGCGGCTCGATTCTGTGGGGAATCATCGTCGCCACAGTGTTGGCGTGTCTGCTCAAGCTTGCGTTGCCGCAGATGCCCGCTGGTCTCTCGGCGGTGCATAACGTGAGCGAGTCCATGCTCAACAAGCGCTTCGAATTTGCAAAAGGGTTGATAGCTCTGCCGCCATCGCTTGGGCCGACATTTCTCAAAATGGATGTCGCGCATGCGCTGACGCCGAAAATGCTCCCGTTTGTTTTTGTCTTCCTTTTCATGCTTACGTTTGATGCCATCGGCACATTGATCGGCGTCTGCGAACAAGCCGGTTTTATGCGCGACAACAAATTGCCTCGCGCGAAGCAGGCGATGGTCTCGGATGCGATCGGGACGGTGGCAGGGGCAGCGCTTGGCACAAGCACCGTCACCAGTTTTGTCGAGAGCGCTGCTGGTGTGGAAGCAGGCGGGCGGACGGGGCTGACCGGTCTGGTGGTCGCTGCTCTCTTTTTGTTCGCGCTGTTTTTCAGTCCGCTAATTGCGATGATTGGCGGCTATCCGCCCATCACGGCGCCCGCGTTGACGATTGTCGGAGCAATGATGCTGCAAAATGTGGCGAAGATCGATCGGAAGGATTACACCGAGTCGATTCCAGCATTCCTCATCATCATTGGCATTCCGTTATCGTATTCAATTGCCGACGGCCTCGCGCTTGGGTTCATCAGCTACGCCATCATCGAGGCGTTCAGCGGCCGCGGCCGCGAAATCAGTTGGCTGACTTACGTTCTAGCAATCGTGCTCGTGTTGTACTTCGTGTTCGTGCGAAGCCGAATGGCTAGCTCACAAAGGGAGTTACCCGCAGCCCAGCGCCAATCGCTCAGGCTTCCTCTGGTTCAGGCGCGAGGGCGAGCGAAGAGGTCGCGCCCGGTCTGACCTCTCGATGTTGGAAAATCGGAATGCGTATTGAAAGTGTGTTCCACAGGTAAACCGCCACGCAGCCCAGGACCACGATAGCCCCGTACGATCGAATGTGCTTAAGCACGTCGATAGCTGGGAGCGTCGCTTCGAGCTTCTTATCGATCAGCATCACGTGCACTATCATGGTTGTGCTGGCGATCGAGATGATGAAATGAATGATGCTCAGTCTGACGCTGACTCCAAGAGCCATGGCACTGACAACCGCACCCCACATCAGGTAACGCTCATGCATCTGACCGAGCAGCGCGAACATCAGCAGCCACGGCGCAGCGATCGCAATCAGCACGCGCGGATCGCGATCGCGGAGATGTCGCGCCAATCCGCGCGCGCACAGCGCCAGCGCGCCCAGGTAAAGTAGGCGCAAAGTCCATTGCAGCGTGATTTGCAAATGCAGAGATCCAAAATGGGCAGACAAAAAGGAATCCTTCAATGACCAGTCAACCTTCGAGAGCAATGACGGAAGGTTGTAGCACGAGCTGATGAACAGGTAGGGATAATGTTCGGTCCCGTAGATAAACCCGACTTGCAACCAGGCGAAGCTGCCGCCCGTCAAAGCCCCGATCGCAAATACCGCGCACCCGATGATTCCAGCAAGCCACGCGCTTCCATGCGGCCATCTATATCGCAGGAGGAATAGCAAGCTCACAGCACCAACAGCAGCGACGGAGATCCAAGCCGCTGAAGTGCGCAAAAGCCACGGTGAAACTATCACTGCTATCGTCGCCAAAAAGCCGGCGAGCACACGCAACGCAGGAAGCCACCTTTTTTGCCACAATGGCCAGAGAACAAAAAAAGGTGCCACGAATAAGAGTTGTCCTTTGAGCATTGCGCCTGCGGCGAGCAAGCAGCCGCACCAGAACCAGCGGTTTCTCAAGGCTGCTAGCGCGGCGAATAGATAAAAAGGCAGGACCCACACGTCCCACTGTGGCCAGCCGTGCGCGTCAAGAATCATCGACGGTTCGAGCCATGCGACGCTCGCCGCTGCGAGACCGCAAATCGAAGCGCGATGTTGCTGTGGCAAGATGTTCAGCAGCCATGACCGCGTCGCCCACGACGACTGTTGTACACACAGGCGAACCAGAAGGAACATCGCTATCGCAGAAAGCATTTCGCACAGCAGATTGATCTTCAACAGCGGATTGACGAGCTTTGGGTGCCCGTCATCGACTCCGGCGAATTCGCTGCGCACCTGTTTGGCCCAGATTGCCATGACCAGGAGCCGCAGCGGCGGGTAATCGAGACCGTAATCATTCTTGTACGCCTTATCTTTCACCCGATCGTAGAGGGCGAAATAGCCCCGGCAGAATCCTGGCCATGAATTAGCAGAAGCTTCGTCTGGCGATACTCGACGCGCCTGTGCAAGGACCTCGCTGCCCCAGTAAAAACCGTTAACGATGTCGTGCTGATAGCGCACGTGCCGCGTCGTGTCGCCGATCCAGCGGCGCAGCTGTATCCCTGCAACGAAAATCGTTGCAACTAGAAGCGCAACGACAACGCCCCGAATAAAATCACCAGCGTGCGTCGAAAGTATTCGGAGACGGAAAAATGATCGAATGGCCATTCGTCAAAGGAAAAGGACAGAAATTCGATTCGACAGGTTACAACAATTTATGTTCGAAAACTGTGTCCTCCCTATTCGCTGGTGCATTTAGCAATAGTCGTAAGAAGCGACGAATTCATCCGCAGACGTTTGCTCCAAGCAGCAGGATCGGATTGGCAAGTACATAGAGCGTCGGTGCTCAAGACCTACGCCCCGTACGACTAACGCTCCCCGGAATAGTCCTGAGATGCCTCGGCCTATGGAGTGAACGTGTTGACTACAGTATGCACGGCTCTTCTTGTGCCCTTTACGGTGCTGTGGGCGACGTTCTTCGCTGTAATCGCAGTGCTCTTCGCCACGTTCCTCGCCGTGCGGACAGGCCCCGCCTGCACGCTCATAGCCGAAATGGCGAAGGCAAGCATGATTGAAAGGAACACTTTCATAGTACTTAAAATATCGTTGCTGACAGGTCGCGTGCGTTTATCCGCAGGCGCAATTAACCGATTGGCAGTTGCCTGAAGGGAATCGCCGCGCAAAATATACGCCCGCACTCCTTGATGTAGCGATCCAGCGTAGCTCAGTGGTAGAGCGGTCGGCTGTTAACCGATTGGTCGTAGGTTCGAATCCTACCGCTGGAGCCAAAATTTAAGTCGCTCACGACGAGC
>QHOK01000187.1 GCA_003218755.1 Verrucomicrobiota bacterium | reverse complement strand
AAAAAATAGAGCACGCGTTCAGTGCGGGACATGGAAGGCATTGTTTATCATTTACAATCCCCGCCCGGCAAACTGCAATCGGCAATTGGTGATGGAATCTCCCGGGAGAAAACCGCTGAGCGGCGCATCTGCCGCACTCTTTCTGCTCCTGAGCATCAATCTTTTCAATTACATCGACCGGCAAATTCTGGCAGCGCTCGAACCCGATATTCGCGCAAGTTTCTTCGCAGCCAACGACGTAAACGCGATGACGAAGACCGGTCTGCTCGGCGACGCGTTTTTCGTAACTTACATGATCAGCGCACCGATTCTCGGCTTGCTCGCCGATCGGATCTCGCGCTGGCTCATCGTCGGCTCGGCTGTGATTTTGTGGAGCCTGGCGAGCGGCGGCTCCGGTCTGGCGGCGACATTCGCCATTCTCTTTGCCACGCGAATTTGCGTTGGAATTGGCGAAGGGGGCTACGGGCCGGCCGCACCGACGATCTTGTCAGATCTCTTCCCGATCGAAATACGGGGTCGTGTTATGGCGATTTTTTATGCGGCGATTCCGGTTGGTAGCGCGCTTGGCTACGTAATCGGCGGGCTGATCGGCGCTCACCTCGGCTGGCGCTGGGCATTTTATCTCGTGGCACCGCCGGGTTTGTTGCTGGGCCTGCTGTGCTTCTGGCAACGCGATCCGCGCGTCGCTGCCAATAATCTGGTGCAGAAATCGCAACGTCACAGCATAGGAGATTACGTAAGATTGTTCCGCACACGCTCCTATCTCATCAACTGCGTCGCTCAAACATTGATGACTTTTGTAACCGGCGGTTTGGGCTTCTGGGTGCCAGCTTATCTGCGTTATCGGAATCAAAGTCCTAGCGTAGGCACGACGATCTTCGGCTTGATCACTGTAGTCGCTGGTTTGGCCTCGACGCTTTTGGGCGGCGTCGTCGCCGATAAGTTGCGCTCGCGTTTCCCTGGTTCCTACTTCTGGGTCTCAGGAGTCGGGATGCTTATCGCATGTCCGTTTTTCATTGCGACCCTTTACATTCCGTTTCCCGCTGCGTGGGTCGCGATGTTCTTCGCGATCTTCTTCTTGTTTCTGAACACAGGTCCATCAAACACGGCGCTGGCCAACGTCTCGCTCCCCGCCGTGCGCGCAACCGCATTCGCGGTAAACATTTTCGTCGTCCACGCTTTGGGCGACGTGCAGGCGTTCTGGCTGCTTGGTTATATCGGCGGTCACACGAACATGCATGTGGCATTTTTGGTTGTGTCTGGAATCATTTTCGCCTCGGGGCTAACATGGCTCTTGGGAGTGAAATATCTGCCGACTGATACAGCTGCGGTAGAAACTGCCGGAACCGCCTGAACACTCGTCCAGTCCTGGGAAATGCTTACGCCGATCTTGCGCCATTTATCGATCTGCTTCTTGATGTGCCTGGTAAGCAATGTTTACGCCGATGGAATCCCCGGTGATTGCACGCAGCTCATCCTGGGGATCGCCCCCACGTGGAATTCCATGCGCGGGGAGCTGCGATTATTTGAGCGAGCGCGGGGGGGAGATTGGGTTTCTGTAGCTGGGCCTTTCCCAGTGTTGTTTGGCAAAAACGGTGTCGCCTGGGGCACGGGGCTTGCCGGGCAATACGAGCCGGGTCTTCGAAAGCAAGAGCGAGATGGCCGCGCGCCCGCAGGAGTTTTCGAGATTGGCCAGGTTTTTGGATACGATTCGCACCTGCCTGCGGGAGCTGACTATCCATATGATCAGGTAACCGAAGCGGATGTTTGGAGCGATGACCCGCGGTCGCCGAATTACAATCGCCATATCGTGATTGATCCGAATAATCCGCCAGACAATTACACGCACGAAAAAATGCGCTCCGGTGACTTCGCGTATCAGTGGTTAGTTGAGATCAGGCATAATTCCGATCCGCCCGTGCCCGGCGCAGGAAGCGCAATTTTTTTCCATATTCGCCGCGGCGTGAATCGGCCAACCACTGGCTGCACCACCATGGCGAAGGAAAACCTGGTGAAGCTGATCACGTGGCTGCGAGCGAAACGCCATCCATGTTACGCGCTGTTGCCAGCTGTCGAATACAATAAGAAGTGGCGTTCCTGGAACCTGCCTCCGCCAGAAACGCTAAAGCGCGGCGGCGGTGCTGGCGAATGACTCTGATGCTGTAGTGTCCGCCGTCCTCAGCGGATTGAGGACGCGCTGCGCTGAGACAGCGAACTCTACAGCCGCCGGAACCCTTAACCGGGGGATCGTGCGCCGCTTGCCTTGGTCAAAATGTGTGGGAGCTCCAAAGCAGCTTGGCGGTCCGAACGAGTTTTCCGGCGATACGCCTTCCAGCACTCCAGAAATCCTGGAGCGAAGTCTTGTGGGCGCGCCGATGTCCAGCGGTCGATAATCGTCGGAGGTAAAAATGCACCTTGCTCGATTTCAGATTTGTTCGGTACGAGATCGCCAAAAGTCAGGCCTCGATACAACCAGACAAACTCCTGATCGGTGCTTTGGGAGGCTGGAACTTTAAGAACTTTTTCAAGAGGCACACTGACACATAACTCCTCCTTCAATTCGCGTCGCGCTGTATCATCATAACTTTCCCCGTCGGCTACGTGACCCGCGGCACTCGAGTCCCACCTTAAAGGATGCCGATCTTTCCAACGCGAGCGTTGCTGCAAATAAACGTCACCGGCTTGGTTAAATATCAGGATATGGACGGCGCGATGGCGCAAGTTATTCCCATGCACATCGGAGCGGTTCGCATATCGCAGGATTCGATCGTTTTTGTCGACGATTGGGAAGCGCTCATTTTTTGTCAGGTATGTGTCCGGAGGCGGAAGGGGCGCAATGGAATTCGCCAAGGCGATCCATTGCAGCAACGATAGCTCTTCCGCTCGAGCGTTGGCAGCGATCTTCAGACGGCGCGTCACTGTGTCCCAGTCGTTGATGTGTTCGCGAACCAGTTTTCTCAACTGTTTTCTTCTCTGAGAAAACCCGGCTCGGATCAATCTCAGAAGCGATTGGTCATCGCGCTGAGGCAACTCAAGCGGATCACGTGGCAGGATTTGCACCACCGCGGAATCGACTTCCGGCCGCGGAAAAAAAACGGTTGCAGGAACAGTACGCAAATATTTTACGCGATGGTGTAATTGCACGCGCAACGTCAAGGCTCCATAATCACGCGTAGATGGTGATGCCGAAAGGCGCGCGGCCACTTCCTTTTGTAACATTAACAGCCACAACGAAATGGGATTTGGCTGTTCAAGGAATTTCAATAGCAACGCGCTCGAAATGTTGTACGGAAGATTGCCGAGCAGTTTCGCTGTGCGACGCGCAAAGAGAGAGCGCGAATCAAATTTCAGCGCGTCGATCTTGAGTATTTCAAGACGCTCATGACCAAAGTGCGCGCGCAAAAAATCTGCGAGGCGCGCATCTTTTTCGATGGCAAGAACGTGCGCGCCTTTCTCAAGGATGAAGCGAGTCAGCGCGCCTAGTCCTGGTCCAATCTCGACAACGTAATCGTCGGGCGTGATCTGCGCCTGATCGACGATCCATCGAGCAAGATTTTGGTCGTGCAGAAAATTCTGCCCGAGAGTTTTGACTGGCGACAGGCGTGTTTCTCGAAGTGCGATTCGTATGTCTGAAAGCTTCATATGAACGTTGCGCGCTGCGCGCTGAGGCACTCGAAATTGCTATCCCTGTTCACAAGATACTGTGAACAAAATGTGCAGGAGCCGAAAACTTATTCACAAGTTATTCAATGGACTTTGAGGCTCTCATCGAGCCGTCCAACCAATGCGGCTTGTGCGAGGCCTTCTTCCGGTCGGCCAGATATTTTCGTCGTGCATCTCTCAATGAGACGCCACCGATGAAAAACGCGCTGGCCGCGCGGCCGATCGCATACGTGCCGGCGCCTGCGATCATGCCGCAGACCACATTGCCCCAGCCGGGAAAAAACTTCAGGACCGCTCGGGCACCTTCGCGGAGAACCATTCCTGCGCCGACGTTTGCGCCGAGCGCGGTGATAAATTCCGTCGCAGCGCGCAAGCTTCGTTCTCGACCGCCGATGTACATGATGCCCGAGACCATCACCACCTGAAGCGAGGTGAGAATCGGCATGTCTGCCAGCGGGATCGGTTGCGCTCCGATTGCAGTGCAAATCGCGGTCGTCGATTTTATGAGCATTTGTGTCCGCGAATTGGATGACCTTTAGCAAACGATCGCGGATCGCCGGCTGCGTTTTGAGTCCTTCTTCAAGTTGCCGAGCGCGGTTTTCCAATCCGAAGGCAACGCCGATCACTTTGGCATCGCCCAGTGCTCCGCCAAAGTTATGTTGCATATGCAACAGGAAGTTGGCGGCGGATGATTTCTCTAAATTCGATTCCGCGTCATCGAAAAGGAAGATGATGTCGGCAGGTTGACGTTTGAGATCTTCTTTTACCTGAGCTGCGGCGGAATCGCCTGCGTCCCGCGCATCCAGAACGGAGAAAGTTCCATGGCCGGATATGTCCCAATCGATCCATCGATGCACGGGCATCAGAGCAACATTCATTTGTTCTGGCACGCCAGCCGTAAAAAGCGTGTCGATGATTCTATGGGTCGGTATTTTGCTCGATCCGATAAAGAGGAACCGAGGCGGCCGTTGTTGGAGGAACAATTCTTTTAACGGCGTCAGCTCACGCAAGACCGGCCGGCGAATCTTCTCGGGAAGCTTGGCCAGCAGACGTTCGAGTCGCTCAACGATGCGCAAAAGGGCTGTTTGATTCATCTCTGGGATTGGCGGTTACAGACCGTTACTAAAGAAGAGAATTCTCGATCCAGAGCGAGAAAAGCGAAAGTCGGAAATCATTTCCCTTCCCTTCATCTCTGCTTATAAAACGACCATGAGTTTGAACATTGAAATTCTTTCAAAAGCTGCGACTCAGGCGCGCGGGTTGTGCATGGATGCCGTGCAGGCGTCGCAATCGGGACATCTTGGCCTTCCGCTCGGCTGCGCAGAAATCGGCGCAGTGCTCTACGGCTATGCGCTAAAATACAAGCCGGATCAGCCGCGCTGGATTGATCGCGATATTTTCGTCCTCTCCGGCGGGCACGGCAGCATGTTTCTTTACGCCTGGCTGCACATCAGCGGTTACGATTTGCCGATGTCGGAAATCAAACGCTTCCGGCAACTGCATTCCAAGACGCCGGGCCACCCTGAATTTGGCGTCACTCCCGGAGTGGAATGCACGACCGGGCCGCTCGGTCAGGGCGTCGGCAATGCGGTTGGCATTTCGGTGGCGACAAAAATGGCTGCAGCGCGTTTCAACACTGATGAGCACAAAATCTTCGATCAGCATGTGATCTGTTTATGCAGTGACGGTGACATGCAGGAAGGAGTCGCGTCTGAGGCATGTGCGCTGGCTGCTCATTGGGGCCTCGACAATCTGATCTTCATCTATGATTCCAATGCCGTCACGCTCGACGCCGCGGCCAAAGAGACGCAGAGCGAAGACACCGGCAAACGCATGGAGGCATATGGATTTGACGTCCAGGAAATCGACGGCCACGACATGCAAGAGTTTCTCGACGCCTTCAACGTGGCGAAAAGGCGCGACAACGGAAAACCGCAGTTCATCATCGCGCACACGCTCATCGGCAAAGGCATTCCGGAAGTCGAAGGGACGTACAAGGCGCACGGCGAAGCTGGCGCGAAATTTGTCGACGCAGCCCGCAAGGCACTCGGATTGCCGGAGGAACATTATTTCGTGTCGCAGGACGTATACGATTATTTTGCTGAGCACAAAAAAAAGCTCCTCGCCGACTACGATCGCTGGGAAGAAACTTACAATGCGTGGTGCAAGAAAAATCCTGATAAAGCAAAGCTGCTCGATAACGGAGTTGAACGAAAAGTCCCTGCCGATCTCTTGACGAAGATTCCGCAGTTTCCGAAGGATGCGAAGCTGGCTACGCGGAAGGCCGGCGGCGAAGCGTTGCAGCCGATCGCGCAGGCGATGCCGTTGCTGATGAGCGGCAGCGCTGATCTCTACGGCTCGACAATGAATTATATCAAGGATGGCGGCGACTTCACGCGGGACACTCCTGGCGGCCGCAACATCCGCTTCGGCATTCGCGAACATGGGATGTGCGCGATCCTCAACGGCATCTCGTATCACGGACTTTTTCGCGCATCGGGCGCAACATTCATGGTGTTTACCGACTATTGCCGTGCTGCCATTCGGCTTAGCGCACTGGCGAAGCTTCCCAACGTTTACATTTTTACGCACGACTCGATCGGCGTCGGTGAGGACGGCCCAACCCATGAACCGGTGGAGACCGTCAGCTCAGTTCGTTTGATGCCGAACATCGACGTGATTCGGCCAGCTGATCCCGAAGAAACCGCGGGCGCATTTGTCGCCGCGATGCAGCGAATTGATGGGCCGACGTTGCTCGCGCTCACGCGTCAGGCAGTTCCCATGTTAAACGAGATTGATCCAAACTTGCGTCGCGAAGGAGTGTCGCGCGGCGGCTATATCGCGAAGAAAGAAACTGGCAAGCTAGATCTCATCATCATGTCGAGCGGGAGCGAACTCCAGCATGCGCTCGCGGCGACAAAAGAACTGGGCGACGCCGTGCGTGTCGTTTCAATGCCTTGTTTTGAGCGGTTCAACCGGCAGCCTTCAGAATACCGCGAACAAGTTTTGCCCAATGAATGCCGTAAACGCGTCGCGATCGAAGCTGGCGTGACTGAGATTTGGTACCAATACGTTGGTCTCGATGGAAAAGTCGTGGGGCTGCATGATTTCGGTTTGAGCGCGCCCGGCGCCGAAGTGATGAAGGAGCGCGGCATCGACGCGCGGCACGTGATCGAGGCGGCGAAGACGTTGTTAAAGCGTTGAAGCGTTACAACGGTTCAAGAACCCGTCAGCTTCAACGCTTCAACGAGTTAACGTTTCAACAATTGTATTAAAACGCCTCTTCCGGCTGGCTCACATTGCGCGCCCGAGTTTCGAAACGAGTGAACTCCTTAAGGAACGTGAGCGGAATTTCACCTACCGGTCCGTTGCGTTGCTTGGCGATGATTAATTCGGCCTCGCCGGCCTTTTCCACACGGGCCTCTTCGTCTTCCTCGTAAAGTTCTGGCCGGACAAGCAAGGCCACTAGATCGGCATCTTGTTCGATCGAACCCGATTCGCGCAGATCGCTCAACCGCGGTTTGCCGCCGGCGCGTTGCTCCGGCTGTCGATTCAACTGGGCCACTACGACAATTGGGATTTTCAATTCCTTGGCCAAACCTTTGAGCCCGGCGGAAATTTCGGAGATTTCCAACTGCCGGTTGTCCTGTGCGCGGCGCGACGTTGATCTCACCAGTTGCAAATAATCGACGATAATGAGTTGCACATCCTGCTGGGCTTTGAGTCGGCGCGCTTTTGCCCGTAATTCGAGGATGCTGAGGCTGGCGCTGTCGTCGATGAAGATTTTTGCTTCGGCCAGTTTCGATGCCGCGGCAGTTAAACTGGGAAAATCGCGCTCCCCCAAAAACCCGTCCCGCACTTTTTGCAAGTTCACGCGCGCGCGAGAGCAAAGCAGTCGTTGGACGAGCTGCTGGCTGCTCATTTCCAAGCTGAACACGCCGACCGGGAGTTTCTCGTTAATCCCAACGTGTTCGGCAATGTTCATGGCAAGTGCAGTTTTCCCCATGCTGGGACGCGCGGCGATCACGATCATCTCCGAGGAATGTAGACCGCTGGTCATTCGGTCAAACTCGACAAACCCGGTGGAAATTCCGGTGATGCCTCCCTTCCGTTCGTAGAGCTTCTCAATAGACTCGATCGCTTCCATCACCTGGTCTTTCATGGAAAGCATCTGGCCTTTGAAGCGATCTTCGCCGACGGCGAAGATTCTCTGTTCTACTTCGTCGAGCAGATTGTTCACCTCGTCCTGCTCCTCGTAGGCGCGGCGCACGCTCTCAGTGGCGGCGGAAATGATTTCCCGCAGAATGTACTTGTCGCGAACGATCTCCAGGTAGTATTGCACGTTCGCCGCAGTTGGAACGAAAGTGAAAAGGCTGGTGACGAGCGCCGCGCCGCCTACGCTGTCAAGCAGGTGGCGATCACGCAGTACCTGGGTGAACGTGATCAAATCGATTGCCTGTCCTGCATTCCAAAGATCGACTAGA
Organism: Verrucomicrobiota bacterium; assembly: GCA_003218755.1. Lineage (GTDB taxonomy): Bacteria > Verrucomicrobiota > Verrucomicrobiia > Chthoniobacterales > UBA10450 > Udaeobacter. Next base: position 256 of record QHOK01000187.1, on the reverse strand, counting down.
ACCGTGTAAATCGTCCGGTGCGCAGGAATGTAAAAGTAATCTTCGTTAATTTTCTCGACGCATTCCGCGATGGTTTCTCGCGGTGAAATTAACATCGACCCCAGGACGCCCTGCTCTGCATCAACGCTGTGCGGCGGCGTCCGGTGAATATCCTGCGCAGAACCTGTGGGCGAAATGGGGACAACTTTTTCGCCGCTTCGCGCCGCCGAACCTCGGCCAGCGCCATTTCCCGCTTTACGAGGCTTCTCTCCTGTCC
>QHOK01000101.1 GCA_003218755.1 Verrucomicrobiota bacterium | reverse complement strand
AACCGCGCTTTACTGATGGCGTTGTCGCGATGTTGCGCGCCGGGATGGCCTTTGGCTAGATCGGCGGCGTGCGCGGCGATCTTGTAGGCGATGACGCCGTCCTTCACGTCTTTTTTGTTAGGCAAACCGAGATGTTCTTTCGGCGTGACGTAGCAAAGCATCGCCGTGCCGTACCAGCCGATCATGGCCGCGCCGATGGCGCTGGTGATGTGATCGTAGCCGGGCGCGATGTCAGTAGTAAGCGGCCCGAGCGTATAGAACGGCGCTTCGTCGCACCACTCGAGCTGTTTCTCCATGTTCTCTTTGATCATGTGCATGGGAATGTGACCCGGACCTTCGTTCATCACTTGCACGTGATGCGTCCACGCGCGTCGAGTCAGCTCGCCTTGCGTGTAGAGTTCGGCGAACTGCGCTTCATCGTTCGCGTCGGCGATTGAGCCCGGCCGCAGACCGTCGCCGATGGAAAAGCTGACGTCATACACGGCCATGATCTCGCAGATTTTGTCCCAATGGGTATAGAGAAAACTTTCCTGATGATGCGCCAGACACCACTTGGCCATGATCGAGCCGCCGCGCGAGACAATGCCGGTTGCCCGGTTAGCGGTTAATGGAATGTAGCGCAGGAGCACTCCCGCATGGACAGTAAAATAGTCCACACCTTGTTCAGCCTGTTCAATTAACGTGTCACGATAAATTTCCCACGTTAGTTCCTCCGCGCGGCCGCCGACCTTCTCTACCGCCTGATAAATCGGCACCGTACCGATGGGCACGGGCGAGTTGCGAATTATCCATTCGCGCGTGGCGTGAATATTTTTGCCCGTGCTGAGATCCATCACCGTGTCGGCGCCCCATTTCGTCGCCCAACGCATTTTCTCGACTTCTTCTTCGATCGACGACGCGACGGCGCTGTTGCCGATATTGGCGTTAATTTTTACCAGGAAATTGCGGCCGATGATCATCGGCTCGCTTTCCGGATGATTGATGTTCGCAGGGATGATGGCGCGACCGCGCGCGACCTCTGCGCGCACAAACTCCGGTGTTACCTCATCAGGGATGTTGGCGCCAGATGATTCGCCAGCATGTTGCTGGCGAAGATCGTTTCTGCTGTAGCCGCAATCGTTGATCGCGGCGCCGGGATCACTGTTCCCGGCTACAGTGCGACCGTTTTCACGGATTGCGATGAATTCCATTTCCGGGGTAATGATGCCGCGGCGCGCGTAAGCGAGTTGCGTCACGGCGCAACCAGAGCGCGCACGCAACGGCTTACGCCCGGCGAATGACGAATGCCGAATGTCGAATGTCGAATTCTCATCGCTGCCATTGGACGTTGGTCGTTCGGCGTTGGGCGTTCGGCGTTTTCTTTCTACCTCGGCCGCGTGTTTTTCTGAAAGCCAGCCGTCATCAATCGGCCTAACAACTCGTTCTTCGTATTCTTCCACATCGCCGCGGTCGCGAATCCATTTTGCGCGCAGCGGCGGCAGTCCTTGGGTAACGTCGCCGTGAAAATCTGGATCGCCCCAGGGACCGCTGGTATCATAAACGCGCACTGGTTCGTTCAGTTCAATCTCGCCATTCATCGACTTAGTCGGCGCGAGCGAGATCTCCCGAAGAGGCACGCGGATGTCGTGATGCAGTTTACCCGAAACGTGAACCTTGCGGCTATTCGGCAGAGGCTTCTCGACAGAATGAACAGAATCCACAGAATCTGCGCCGTTAGAATTTTCTGAATTGAAACTCGCTCGACTCCCGCCTCGCTCGCCGCTACCCGTCGCGGCTTTACCTTCTATGTCGCTCGCGCCGCTCGCTCCATTCATTTTGTCCATTCTGTTAATTCTGTCTGAAATCAAAAAGCCATGCGCGGAAATCGCATGGCCAAGCCTCGCTCCCTTCGGCGGCATTACCCGCATCAGGTTCAAGGGGTTCGTCTCAACGACGTCTCAGCCAAGCGGCTCCCCCGCACTTTCTTTGTCGGTCAGAATAAGACTCGTATTTACTAAGTCAATGGTAGGGACGTCGCGGTGCGATGTAGCTAAACTGCTGACGAGAATCTATCCCGAGGGCTTCGCGGCCGTTTGTTCCTTCACGTTCGTGTGAAAGATCGCCTGCCATTCTCCCTTCTGTTTCTTCCACACGGAGGCGGCGTTGTAGGTACCCGACTGGTCTTTCCCGTCGTATGTGCCTTCGACGGCCACCTTGTAGGTCGTGACAACTGTGCCCGGCGCGTCGGAAGTGACTTTGTAATCGCTAATCGCGAACGATTTCATGTCCCACTTTTGCATGTCCGCCAATTCCTTTTGCATGTCGGACATGCCTTCGGCGTAAACAGCCACCACGTTTGCAGAGACGAGCTTCTTGAAGTCGTCCGGCTTTTTGTCCTTAAACGCCTGCCAGGCCGCTTTCTCTTTTTCCATCAAGGCATCGTCAGTGGGCGCGGCCATGGAAATGGCAATTGTCGCAAGCAACGCGATCATTGTGTGAGTGATATATTTTTTCATTATGTCCTTTAGTTGAGGTTGAGTGCTGAAATCACTCTGCTGCGTTGGATCAGGCGGTCAAGGTCAATCAAAAAGGTCGGTGTCGTTAACCAGCAACCGCGCGCGAACGAAGTCAATTAACTGTAGTGGTAGGCCCCGAAAGCATTCGGGCCTGCGAAATGCAAAAATTGCAGGCGACCCGCCTTCGCTAGAGCTTCGGCGTGGCAAGCACGTCTGCCGCCACAGAAATCTCACGGCACAATGACGTCGGATTCGAGAAATATTCTTTGTGAAGGAGTTGATGTCTGCTGCGGCGAAAGAAACGCGGATTTGCCAACCAGGTTGATTAGACTCGAATCTGCTTCCTTCACCTGCCCTTCCTGAATAACGGGTTCAATCGACGCTGACTTGGTTTCGCGGCGATAATCCGCAACGAGCATTGGCGGCTGCTTCCTGACTCCCAAAGTGCGATAGTTCTCGATCCCCACGCCGATCGCCGCGGCTAGTTTGGCGCGCCAATCTTTGTTCGCAATCAATCTGCATTCGCCACGCTCCGTCAGGAATCCTCCTTCAATCAGCACAGCCGGCACTTTGGTCAGACGCAGGACAGCGAATCGGGCGCGTTTGATGCCTCGGTCGTACTCGGGGATGTGACCGAGGAGCGAATGGTAGATGCAAGCCGACAGCGCCATGCTTTGCGCATCGACCTCACTGCCGGGTTGCATGTTGAAAGAACTCGAAGTCAGCGCGGTGTCTGAAGTGGATGGCGCTCCGCGCGGCGTAAACGAAAAAATTTCGAAACCCGTGGCGTTGGGATCGTCATTGGTTGCATTGAAATGAATGCTGATGAAAATCGAATTGCGCGCGGCGTTGGCGATCTTTGCCCGCACTTCCAACGGCACAAAATAATCGCCCTCCCGAGTCATGATCACGCGCACTCCTTTTGACTGCAAAAGCGGGCGGAGCTTTCGCGCGACATCCAGCGCAAAATCTTTTTCACATCCGTAACGACTTACCTGCCCTTTATCGTAGCCGCCATGTCCGGGATCCAGAACGACAGTCTGGACCTTGCCAACGTTTGGAACGCGGTGCGGGCGCACTAGCGGCTCAATGGTTTTGGCCACATCAGTGCGCGACACCAGAAATTTTCCGTCCTGCTCAAGTAAGGGGAAGCACAACCAACTTCGCGCGCCATTAATCATTGCCTCGCGGCTGCCGCTGACAAATTCGAGTGGATTCTTGACCGTCTCGAACCGGATTTTTTCACCCGACGCGGCGATGCCTGCGGGCAATCCGTAAAACCGAGAAACATTATCGACGCTCAAGTAATCGTGACCGCTTACTTTGATGATCTCCCAATCGCCGGCAGCGAATCCGGGCGCTGGCGCGAAAGCGATGCCAGCGGTGAGTAATGCCACATTGTAACAACGTCTCACCGTTCCGGTCATCTGGGCTATGGTATCAAAAAATTGCTTCAATCTCAAATCGCGCGTGTGTGTCGACGGCAAGCGCAACGAATTCAGGAGCGTATTCAGAGATAGTTTGACTCGGCACGTTTTTTTGCTAGAGACCGGAAATGTTTTTGCCTTCTCGATGGGTTCGCGGCGTCCGGATTGCATTAGTCCTACTGGGTTTGACGCCATTATCCGCAATCGCAGTTTCCCCTGCCCAAAAATTTCCAAAATGTTGCGTCTGGCGCGTTACCAATGCAGAAGCGCCATTTTACCTGGTGGGCTCAATTCATGCACTCAGCAAAAAGGATTATCCACTCCCCTCGCCGTACGACGTCGCATTAAAGAACAGCACGCGCTTCGTTTTCGAATTCGATCCAACCCGGGCGGCCGAATTCGAAAGGAAATTTGAAGCAGCCGCCAAATATCCGCCCGGACAGGATATCCGCTCGAAAATCGACCCAGCGCTACTGGCTTGGCTGCGCCAAAATATTTTGACCCTTCAACCCGACTCTCGCCGTGGAAAGCGGCCCCGAGTTGCAGGGTTCGACAGCCAGCTCCGCTATAAGCCATGGTGGATTGCACAGCACCTTGCCGCCCCAGCTAGCTACAGCAAGAGTTCCGCCTCACACGGCTTGGACAATTATTTCGTGGACCACGCGAAAATCGGAGGAAAAGAAATAGGAGGCCTTGAGTCAGTTGATGAACATGTGGCGGTGCTTGGGGGATTGTCAGATCGCGACGGTGAATTCATGCTGCGGGACGCACTCACTCAGCCTGGCGATGGCGCGAAGGAATTCAGCAGGATGTACAAGGCGTGGCGCCGCGGCGACACGGATGCGCTGTGGGCAGGTGACGCGCGACTGCGCAGCCAGGCACCCAGGATTGCCGCTCGTTTCGTGGATGATCGCAACGTGAAATGGGTTCCGCGGATCGAAGCCGAATTGAAAACTGGCAAGGCGACTGCGATTGTCGCGGGCGCACTTCATTTCTCCGGGCCGCGCAGTGTGATTGCGCTGCTGCAAAAACGCGGCTATCAAATCGAGCAGCTTTAGCAGTGCGAACATCACCTGGGTAGCGCACGCGTCTCGCCAGCAAGCGAGACGCGCGCGCTACCAAATTTTTCCGTCTTTGCTGCGGGCGGCGGTTCAACGGAACTGCGTTTACAAGGTCTAATTCGCATTAAATAACCCGGAGCCACTCACTTTATTTTCAGAACTATGAAGTCATTCCTCGCCACCATCATTTCGCTTTTCTGTGCGTTTGGCTTGCTCGCTGGGCCGCAACCGCAGATCGCACAAAATCAGCCGCCGCTCGATCCGAAGAACATGGATACGTCCGTGAAGCCCGGTGACGATTTCTTCCGCTATGCCAACGGCGCGTGGATCAAACGCACCGAGATCCCGCCGGAATATTCCCGATGGGGCGCTTTCAATGAGCTGATCGAGCGCAACAGCGACGCGCTGCACGTCATTGCCGAGAAGGCGTCGAAAACCCCGGTCGATCCGAAGCTCGCACCGGAAACACAGAAGGTCGGAGACTATTACGCCAGCGGAATGGACGAAAAGACGATCGAAGCGATGCGCACCAAGCCATTGCAAGACGAGTTCAACAAAATCGAGATGATCAAAGATCGACAAGATGTACTCGCGGAGATTGCGCACCTGCACACGATCAGCGTGAATGCGTTTTTCGATTTTGGCGCTGGCCAGGACGCAAAGGACAGTACGCGCGACATCGCACAAGCAGTGCAGGGCGGTCTCGGTATGCCCGATCGCGATTACTACACGAAGCAGGATGCCGACATGAAAGAGAAGCGGGAGAAGTACGTCGCGCATGTGGCGAAAATGCTGACGTTCTTAGGCGAGCCGGCAGACAAGGCTTCCGACGACGCGAAAAAGATCCTCGCGCTGGAAACTAAACTAGCCGAAGCGTCGCGCACCCGCGTGCAACTACGCGACCCGATCAAGAACTACAACAAAATGGGCGTCCGCCAGCTGCAGGACCTGACACCAGACTGGAACTGGAGTGATTACTTCAAGAAGATCAATCTGGTCGAGCCGGGCGACATTAATGTCCACCAGCCTGAGTTTTTCAAAAGCGCCAACGACTTGTTTAGATCGGCATCGCTCGACGATTGGAAGGCGTACCTGCGCTGGCAGTTGATCAATGCGACTGCGCCGGATCTTTCGAAGGATTTCGTAGACGAAGATTTCGACTTCAAAGAGCGTGTGCTGCGCGGGACACAGCAGATCAAGCCTCGTTGGAAGCGCGTGATCACGTCGGAAGATGAGGCCATCGGCGAGGCGCTCGGAAAGCTTTATGTGGCGTTTGATTTTCCGCCCGAAGCGAAGGCGCGCGCGCTGGAGCTTGTTAACAATTTGAAAGAGGCGCTTGCCGAGCGAATCAAGACGCTTGAGTGGATGGACGAGCCGACAAAGCAGGAGGCACTGAAAAAACTCGCCGCGTTCACGGTGAAGATCGGTTATCCCGACAAGTGGCTAGACTATTCATTGCTGCAGATCGACCGCGGGCCATTTGTGTTGAACACGGTGCGGGCCGAAAAATTCGAGGCCGAGCGCGACGTTAACAAGATTGGCAAGCCGGTCGATCGCACCGACTGGGGAATGACGCCGCCGACAGTCAACGCCTACTACAACTCGAACATGAACGAGATTGTATTTCCGGCGGGCATTTTGCAGCCGCCGTTCTTCTATCCCGATGCCGACGACGCGGTGAACTACGGCGCGATTGGCGCTGTAATCGGCCACGAAATGACGCACGGCTTTGATGATCAGGGACGGCAGTTCGATGCCAGAGGCAACTTGCGCGACTGGTGGACGCCAAAATCCGCGGAGGAATTCAAAAAGCGCACGGCGAACTTACACAAGGCGAAAACATCGCCGATATCGGCGGAGTCAAACTCGCCTACGCCGCGTTGCAAAAGGCGCTCGACAAACATCCGGAAGAACGAGGAAAAAAAATCGACGGGTTCACACCGGAACAAAGATTTTTCCTGTCGTTTGCGGCGATTTGGCGGTCGAAGATTCGCGACGAAGACCAAAAGCTGCGACTTAAGACGGACCCGCATTCGCCGGCGCAATATCGGGTGAATGGACCGTTGTCCGATTCGCCAGAGTTTCAGAAGGCGTTCAACATTCCCGACGGCTCGCCGATGGTTCGGCGTGCGGATAAACGCGTGAACATTTGGTAGCTCCGAGCTGGAGTGGCAGTTGTCGCACAACGGTCACGAAGAAAAGTTAAAGCTTGCCCCGCCGCGTCCTTTTTGGACCCTGTGTGAGGGTGAACCTCTCGAAACGCGCGGTGTTGCTAGCCAGCATCGCATTACTCGCTAGCGGGCAGCTTTTACATGCGCAAGGCACGCTTCGCGTCGTTGGAAAAGATTACAAACTGGAACACGTCGTCGCTTACGAAACGAAATTTTTCGATGACAACGTCAATGCGGTGTTGCTCTGCGCAAAGCCAATTCCGATCGATAAGCTGAAAGCCGAGCTGCAGAAAGGCAGCGACACGGGCTTCTTCCTTTTCGAGCCGGAAGTGAAACTTACCTTCGATCAATCAGGCAAACTGCTTTCCGTTTTCATCTGGGCCGACAACAATTCGATCAGCACCGGCGGAACCATGGACGAAGCGAAAGTCGAAGCCGACTTCAAAGATGGCAAAGCCCACGGAAAAGTTGCGATGAACAGCGAGAAAGATGATCCGAAGTACCGCTTCGACGTTGTGTTCGATGTGGCGGTGATGAAGTCGCCAGCCGCGCCCCGCAAACCTTAATCGCAAGATCGACGATTATTCTTTTGCGATCTTTCCTCCCCAGGAAAGTATCTTTGCCTTCGCGCCGGCTGCTTCGGCTTCCTTGATGTTGCCGGCGCGATTGTAAAACAGCGACAGACTCGTCCAGCCGATCTGATCATTGGGCCGGAGCTCGACCGCTCTTTTACCCGCCTCGATCGCTTCCGCAAAACGGCCGAGTTTCATCAGCGCCATGCCGAGCGCATGCCAGCCATCGAAAAAATCTGGCGCGATCTCAACACAGCGCCGGTACTTTGCGACTGCGCTTTCCAAGTCGCCGACCGCGAGGTCGCCGCTTGCATCGTCAAAGATTTCGTCGGGCGTTTGCTCCATTGACATCATCAGGTCTCGCGGCCGACACGGCGGCCGCTACAGCCCCTAGCCTTTGCTAAATTGAAGGCCAGCCGCTTGCTGCCGATCGCGCAACCACTCAAAAAAGACGATGCGCTGCTTGTTATCTAGAAGCCTTTTCTCAAACGCTGCCTTCTTCTCGCCGGCATTCGCATCGGCGGATGGCTCTCGCTTTTCCAAAACCGCAATAAATCCGTTCTCACCGGAGGGGACAAAATCGCTGATTTCGCCGGGATTGAGGAATGCCACGGCATCTTTAATCGCGGCAAGATCAGGCGGTTCGTTCTTCGGTTCCTTGCCTTCAAGTTTTGTTTTTTCCTCCTCGATCAGCGCAAACGGCGGGATCTTCTCGAACTTTACGCCGGCCTTTTGAATAGCCGCTTCAAGTCCCGCTCCTGCGGAAGGTTTCGTTGCCTCGCGGAGCTGATTCATGACCTCGGCGCCTTTTGTTGACATTACCTCACGAGCTCGCGACTTCTTCATCGCTTCCACGATTTTCGGTTTCGCCTCTTCGACTGTGAGAGGACGCGCCTCGGTAATTCCGGTGAGATGCAAAATGTAAAATCCATCCGCCACCTGGATCGGATCGCTGTTCGGCTCCTGCGCCGATAATTTAAAAGCTCCGGCACCAAGCTGCGGATCGGCCTTCAACTGTGGATCGGGCGCCGCCGCCGTAAATTCGCCGGTCTCGCGCACCGGCAACTGAAATTTCCCAGCGACCTGCTGGAAATCCGCGCCTTCTAACAGAGCTTGCGTAAAATCCGTTGCGCGATCGGAGAGCTTTTGCAAAGGCTCGATCCGTTCTTTGCCCGTCAACTTCTTTTGCTCCTCAGTCAGGCCCAGCTGGACAAACTGCACCTTGCGTTTTTCCTCGGTTTTAAGCTCCGCCTTATGCGCGTCATAATACTTCTGCACATCCTCATCGTTAACAGTGATGCCCTTATCAAAATCAGCCGACCGAAATCGAATGACGCTCACGTAGAATTTGTCGTAGCCCCGCTGAAAATTTTCGTCGAGCTCGCCTTTCGAAACTGTAATGCCTGTCGCCAAAAGCGTCTTTATTTCGTTCAGGCAAAGCTCATCGCGAACCAGCTGCTCGATATGCTCTTCGCCGAGCCCCATCGGCCCCAAACCGTTCCGCACAAAATCGCTGAACTTATTCATGTCGAAGCCCGATTCACTCTGGAAAGCTGGCAACTTGCGCACGACATCGGCAATCTCAGTAGCGCTGGGACGCAGACCGAGCCTCTCCGCCTCATGTCGCAGAACCAACAAGTTGACGATGAATTGGACCGCAACCTGATTCTGGTTTAGCCCGGCTCCTGCCGTCAGAGTTTGGACAAAATCAGACATACCGATGGCCTGTGCCAAACTGAGCAGCCGCGCGATCTGCTGCGCTTCCAGCATCGAAACATTCCGGTCGTAGATGTGAGCAAATCGATCGGAGCGCATCGCGCCGTAATCCGGTCGTTGCACAAAGTAGAAAACGAAGGGAATCGCCAGAATAGCGATCACGATCATCAGCCAGTCTTTGTGCCTGCGCAGTAACTTCATCATAAGTGAAGAAAATTGTAGCGGTGGCGAACCGCAGTCGCAAATCTGTAACCGCCGCCATGTAGGCAGCGCATTGTGCGAGATAAATCCGTCGTTCTCAGTGCCGCGCTTCGCACCCGCCTACGCAGCGCCACGGCGCGGCAGGCAGCAAAGCAGCTACAGTTTGCTCGCCGTTTCCTGAATTATCTGCCACGCCTTGCGCAGATGTTCTTCCTTCGTAAGCACGTTACCGAGGCCAATTCGCATCACGGTTCGGCCGCGCAATTTCGTCTGCGTAAGGTAAGCGCGTCCGGAAGCATTGATTCGCTCCACAATCGCGCTGTTCAATCTGTCGAGCCTGTCGGCTGTAGCCGGGTTCGATGACCCGGGGCCGGCATCAGCGATGCCGGTTACAGGTCCAACGAAACGAAAACAAACCACGCCCATACTGACTGGCGCGGCCAGCTCGAAGCGATTGTCGTTCCTAATCCAATCGGCAAAAAGGTTCGCCAATCGAACCTGCTCGCGCAGGCGCGCAACCATTCCTTCCCGGCCCAACGAGCGCCAGATTACCCACGCTTTGAGAGCGCGGAATCTGCGGCCGAGCTGGATGCCGTAATCCATGTAGTTCATCTCTCCTTCGATGGTGTCGCCGCGCAGAACTTCGGGCACGAGGGTGAAGACCCGGCGCAAACGCTCGAGATCGCGCACGTAAAGCACGCTAAAATCGAGCGGCACAAAAAGCGTCTTGTGCGGGTTGATCACGATGGAGTCGGCCATCTCCCATCCGTTGCTCACCCATTTGTATTCCGGCGACATGGCGAACGCTCCGCCATAAGCCCCGTCGATGTGCAACCAGATTCTTTCTTCCCGGCAAATCTTCGCGATCTCAGGAACGGGATCGACGCTTGCGCTCGAAGTCGTGCCTACTGTGGCTATGACGGCAAACGGTTTGAAATTGTGACGAACATCACGCGCAATCGTTTCGCGCAACCGATTCACATCCGTGCGAAAGTCCGCATCGGTTTCGATACGCCGCACATTTTCTTCGCCGATCCCGAGTGTGATTGCCGCTTTCTCGGCCGCGCTGTGCGCTTCATCGGATGTGTAAACGCGAAGACGAGGCAGATCGCGATTGATCAGACCAACTTTTCTCGTGGACGGCGCGGCCTCTTCACGCGCGGCCGCTAGCGCATGCATGATTCCCACTGACGCCGTGTCGTAAACCACTCCGCCAAACTCGTCAGGCAACCCGAGCCATTGCCGCAACCAATCGATAACGACCGTTTCGAGCTCCGTCGCAGCCGGACAGGTGCGCCATGTCATCGCGTTGACGTTGAGCGGCGCGCTGATGATTTCACCGAGGATTCCCGGCGCGGTGCTCGTCCAGCCGAAATAACCGAGGAACATCGGATGACTCCAATGCACCATGCCTGGAACGATTAGCCGGTCGACGTCGGCCAGAATTTTCTCGAACGACTCGCCTTCTTCGGGGGGTTGCTTGGGGAGCTGCGCGCGAATTGCGCCCGGCTTGTCGTCAGGCGCGACGCGCAGTGTCTCGATGTTTTCACGAAAATCAGCAATCCAATCCGCAAGCTCGTGCAGTTGTTTGCGGAATTCCTCTGGCGGGGTATCACCAGGAGCAGTCATGCGTGATGCAGGCAATCCTGCCTGCAAGTTTTCAACGTGCAAACGAACATTGATGGGCAGACAAGATTGTCTGCCTCACGGATCTCCTTTAAAAAGCGAAGCCAAAACTGAAATGGAACGCGCCGAAGTCTTCGTCTTGATGCGGATCGGGATTAACGCCGTAATCGAGGCGAATTGGGCCGACCGGCAGTTTGTAGCGCAAGCCCGCACCGATGGCGTAGCGCATATCGTTTAGCCCAATGTCTTCTGACGTCGGCAAGAGATTGCCGGCATCAGTGAATACGGCGCCCTGCAGTTCTCCGAAAATCGGGAAGGTGTATTCAACATTCCAGACGGTGTAAAATTCTCCACCGACGGGATGACCATGATTGTCGTGCGGACCGAGATCGCGTTCGCCGAAACTGCGCACGGTTGTGGCGCCGCCAATGAAAAAACGTTCGTCGATGGGAATGGCAGTCGCTTCGTCGGAACCGCTGTTTGTGAGCGAATGAATGATGCCGGCGCGCGCGCCAAATGCAATCGAGGACTGGCGAAAGAAACGCTGCAACGGTGTACCCGGGGGTTGATCTTCCACTACACCCGGCGTGAGCGGCTTGGGTCCAAATGGAAGATAGTAGCCGACACGCATTGTGCCGCGGACATATTCAATATCGCTTCCTAATGCGCTGGAGGCCAAATCTAACGTGTTACCGATAAGGAAGCCGCGCGGGTTCACATATGGGCTTTCACGCAAATCGAGCGTGTTGGTGAGTCCGATGGTGTCTACCTGATACTCTCTTGGGCCAAGGAGGAAATCCGGCCTGATCTGTGAGTCGGTGATCTTCACATGGCGAACCGAAAAGATCAGAGCGGCCTCGTCGTATTTTGTAATTTTGCGGCTGAGTTCGAGTCGTCCGCCCAATTCGAATTTTGAGTAGCCATCGTAATCAAAAGTCAGGGCGAACGCTCGTGCCTTGAAGTAGAAATCTGTCTCAAAAAAGAACGGATCCTCATACAGAATTTCGCCTCTATAGCTGCGCTGTGAAACCTCAATCGTTGCCGTCAGAGGACGGCCGTAACCGAACAGATCGCGATCGCCAACCTGTACACCGGCAAGTGCGCCTTCGTAAGTGTCGAACCCAACCCAAAAACCAAATTCCTTGCTCTTTGCTTCCTCGGCGGAAATCTCGAGCCGCAATAGATGCCCATCGACTGGGACAGGCTTGATTTGCAGCAGATTGAACTGGCCCGTCTTCATGAGAGTGCGAAAACGCTCATCGAGAACGTCCGGGCTATACGTTTTGCCACTCAATCTGGTAAACCGTCTTGTTACAAAACTGGGATGCAGGCGAGTCAACCCGCTCACTGTCACACCGTCGAAGTGGTAAACGGGTCCTGCCGAAATCGCGATTTGCACCGGCACTCGCCAATTCACCGCTTCCTCCAGTGCGCCAGTGGCCGCCACTTTCACATCGTAATACCCGCGCGCCTTGAAGTATGCCTCGAGACGCCGCGGAATATCGGCTACGCGCGCCTCGGTGTAAGGACGCTCCAGCAGATCCACTATCTGTCCGCGGAGCGCCTCTGCACCGTAAACAGTTTGTCCTGTAAATGAGATGCTACCGAAAAAATATTGCCGCCCTTCGTGAATTGGGACGATGACCTCAACCTCGTTGCTTTGCTGCGGAAATTTGTAGCGCGGCGGATCGACTACAACATCCAAAAAACCTTCCGCGATGTAAAAGCGCTGCACTAGGTGGGTTCCCTCCTCCATATCGGTGGCCACAAACGGCAATGTCTTCTCGAGCCTGGAATATCGTTCGCGCGTCGGCCCCACCATGTACTCGAACAATTTGTCCGCCGGCTCCCGCGTGTTTCCATCGAACACCACCGTCTGCAGCACGAACCGCGGACCTTCGGTGATGTCCAGACGCAATCGGCTCGCAGATTCAAGCACGTAGTGCACGTCCACCTTTGCGTAGCCGTGCTTTCGGTAAAAAACTTCCAGGAAGAAGGCGAGATCATCCGCCCGAGCGGCGCTTAACCCAAAGTCCTCAATTGTGGTGATCTCTTCTTTTAATGCCGAGCGTAACTCTTTTTCAGAGAACGCCTGCTGACCGCGAAATTCGATGATGCTCGTCTGCTTCGCGCGCTTTTCCTGCTGTTTTACAACCGCTTGTCGCGCTTTTTGCCGTTCCTCGGGTCGCGTGACGTCAACCGCGCTCTGCGCCGCGACTTCAAATGCAAGGGCCACGCTTCCAAGAGAGAAAAGGACCCCGTGTCGCATCTTACCGAAAACGAATCAGATATTTTAGTTTTCCTCGGAAATCCCCTCGAACACCGACATCACCAGTAAGCACAAGGTGATTGTCAATCTTGAACCGTACGGTGGCCTGCTGCTGACCAGTTCGTGGATCAACCGTTCCCAAATCCAGATCCAGCCGATTGAAAACCGTGTTGCTCTGGGTTGGCTCGCCTTTTTTGACGATTTTCCGGTAAAGCTGTTGCACGAGTAACATGGCCGCCCGCCCAGCCAGAACGTTGCCAGTCGAAAGTTCCTGTCTCGTCGCGCCAGTGGCGATCAAGGAAATGATTTCCTCCTGCGGCAGGGGCGGTTCGCTGGTGAAAATTGCTTCCGGCGAAAGCAAAGTTCCATAAACGTAAACGCGCACCGTGTAGTCGCGGATCACTGATGTGCCTTGGAGATCAATTTTCGGATTCATCGAATCATCCGGAGTGAAAGTGACAGAGCCGTGCGAAACTTCGAGTTGGCTGAAAGGCAATGTTGCCTCGACATCTTGCATCTGCACCACACCTTGCAATCCGGGATGCAGCCCCGTTCCCGTCAACTTCAGATCGCCGGTCGCTTCACCTGTCGCCAGGTTCCCGCGAATGAGTACTGGATCTTTTGTTTTAATTGCGACATCAAATTTCCAGTCGCGCAACGGCGGAGTCGGCAAAGAAAATTCAGGCCGCTCCGAGGGCGGCTGCGGTGCGGGTCTGCCCGGCAGACCGATAGGAATAAGGTCGATATTTTTTAGAAAATGGCTGTTTGTCATTGCGACGTTGCCGGTAACTGTCGCGGCCGCAAATGAGCCCGTTATCCTAATGTCTGCATCCGCTCGGGCGGTGAGCGTATCGTTTCGCGCAAGGAGCACGCTCTCGGCTTTCATTTGCAAATCGAGAGTCGGTTCCGTCAGCTTGAGAAACGTGACTCGGCCTGTCATGGTGAATGGACCGCCGGCCAGATCGCCTCGGAAGCGATCCAGGCTAAGCGCGTTCTGCGCGAACGTTAGGCGCGCATTAAAATTTCTCAGCGCAGGAAGTGTAGCATTCGTAAACCGAGCCACATTCACGGTCATGTCCCCTGCCCCGCTCAAGACGGGATTGCCAAGCGTTCCACTTACATCGACGTCCAGGCCAAGGTCGCCATCCAGTTGCTCGAGGTCCGGAACAAATTGTCGAACAAAATTCACCGAGCTGCGCGGGACACGGGCCTTTGCAGTAATTGGCGTGTCGTCCGGCAGTTTGCGAGCGCGAACAATTTTTGGAATATCAAGAGGCATATTTGCATTTATTTCCGCTGGCTGGATTCGGGCCTGTTGCAGCTTTCCCAAAATTGTCAGTCGATTCTGCGCGGCCTGCGCGCTCAATTCAAAAGTCGCCGGCTCCATTTTCGGCCAGAGTTCGTTTCGCAAATCCCGAATCTGCACATCCATCCGCGCGTTCGGGTCGGCGACTGTTCCCTGGGCGTCGAGTTTCGCGTTCAAAATGCCGGAGGTCCGCGCTTTGATGCCGAGATCATCGAACAATTTCTTAAGATCGAGGTTCTCAGACTGGAATGTCGCAGACACTTTGCCCGATGAGGGAATCACCGGCGCGTTGGTCCCGAGATTCCTCCACACAAACGGAATGGAGAGGTAACCGGATGCGTAATTTGTACGTTGCACTGGTAGGGCACGCACGCCGACCGCGCCGCCGCGGACGGCCTCCCGCGATTGCGGGATCGCTATCTGATTAAGTTGAATCTTGTCTATCTCGAGTGTGTCGCCTTTCGCTTGAGCGATCGCTTGAAAATCCATGTTGCCGGTCGCGAAAAAGATAATCGGCACCTCAAGACCGTCCGGCGAATAGGACGCATCGACGTTTGCCTGCAAGGATTGTGAATTTCCATAGCGTCCCTTCTGCAATACCAAATTCACTTTGCCAGAGTTCTTGAAAGTCTGTGCGTTGCCGCTTCCTTCCCAGTCCAGCTTGACTGTGCCCGCCAGCGCATTCTGGTTGCCGGACGCGCGAAGCAGCGGCTGAAGTGTGGCTAAATTCGCCAGATTTGCGGAAACCTTGCCGCTGTAATGAGAAGGTCGCTGCAAGTTCAGCGTCCCAGTCGCGCTGACAAAATCGGTATCGTTTAAAGTCGCACTGAAATCGTTTAGATAGATCACGTTATTCGAAATCGAACACTGACTGCTGAGTTGCCGGAAAACCAAATCCCGCATTCTGAGATTTGTGCCAGCGAGCCACATTTGGCCATTTGCAGTTTCTTGTTTCCATTGAATCTGCGCCGCCAGTTGCAATGGCCCGCTCAATCGGTTTGGAGACTCAGCAATCCAGAAGTCGCCTGCCTCAGGTGCATTTAGAGCGATGTCCACCTGTGCGGGCTGCGAAGAAAATTTGCCGACTTCTGCCGGAAGCAGATAACGGCCGTGAACATTCAGTTCGTTTTGCGTTCGCCGCAGATTCAATCGGTCGAGGCCGAGAACGTCATCGCTTGAGTTGAGCGATCCTTCTGCTGAATCAACGACGTAATCTCGATAACGTATGCCCGTTAAATCGAAATCCATTGCTGTGCGAAGATCGGCGAACCACAGCCTTTTTGTATCGCCATGCACTATGCGCTTGGACGCGCGAAGCGTACAGTTCAGCTTGTCAATCAATCCATCCTCAAACCCGACCGCCTCGCCAGTTACGCCCAGGCGTGCCTCTACTGTCGCATTAATAATGTCGATCCTGCCGGTGAACTGGGCCGAGCCGGTCAAGCCCACAGAGGTACCCGCTGTTAATCGTTCCAGATCAGGTGCGGTGCCGGAAATCTCGAAACTCGCTGGCGTGCGGCCAAACTCTGCGAGTGTGGCCGGCAATTCAGTTCCTCCGCGAAAATGAAACTTGTTCACGTCCCGGACGATGTCCGCTGATCGCAAAATCGCTCTGCCCTGTTCTGCTGAGATTTCTACAACGCCGCTATCGAAATGGATTTCCGGACGACGCACATCGCCCATCTGCAACGACATTGTGCCGCTCCAGGTGCGCGGCACGTCGATCACGCCTGCGCCATCGAGAGCGAGACGCTCAATCTCACCAGAAAGATAATCCTTTGGAAGAACAAGAAATTTGTTGAGCGATTCCGCCGCAATTTTCGTGGCAGCCACGTTTATTTTCGCGTTCAGCGAAGACTGCGTTTCGGTTAAGGCGGCAGATGCCGACAAGTGGCCGCCGCCGATCGTGCAATCGAGATCAATCGCCATTGCGTTGGAGTCGATGCGCGATGCATCGATGTCCAACAGGCGGAGCTGCTCCTGCTCACTTAAAACCAAGTCCCGCAGAATTAAATTCTTGTTCGTGTAAGAAGTTTGTCCCGAAATGCTGGACCAATTGTCGCCTGCCGGGAGCTGAAGTCTTTCAACCCGCAGCTCGCCGGGATGACGCGGATCCAAATCAACATTGATACCTTCCGCCACGAAGTCCTCTGGCTGGTTTTTGACGACCAAAGTCGCATCCGTCAGGCGGATTCGTTCCGGGAAAAATCTCGGTAATTTCAGTTGCGGTTTTGGCGGCCGCGCTCTCAGCGGCGCTTTAGATGGATTTAAGACAATGCGCGCCGAGCGCGCCTCCACATTCTTGAACAACCGGGAGAGACCGTGCCTCGCAAAACCAAACAAATCGTAATCGACATAGAGTTGGTCGATGTCGATCGATTCGATGGGCGACGGTCCGGTCGGAAACGCGTGAAAGTTTCGTGCAGTGAGATGACTGAAGGGATTGCCCTCAAGACGGAAATCGATCTTTAGGTTTGCTCTGCTAGCATACCGAAGCGCAATCTGCCGACCCACTGCCACCAGGATTGGCCGATGAAAAATGATTACGAGCGCCGCGCACACGGCAAGGCCGACCATCACGCGACGCCGAAGCCGCCCGGAGTACCGCGCTTGTGCCTGATCGTCTTCGGCCACGGAGCGAGTCTATTGCCGCGCTGCCGGAGAGCAAAGAGCAAATGCCGCGGTCCGGCGTCGCCTGCCACTTAGCCATTGCGTGCGCAGACCTCTGGCCTGACGCTTCCTCGATCGCGAAGCGATGAATCCTGACAAGCTTTTTGATTACCTGCAAGGCAGGTTGCCAGCGGCGGAGCGGGCTGCTTTGGAAGAGCGGTTAAGCTCCGACAAACAATTGCAACGTGAGCTGGCGGTTGCGCAGCAGATTTACGCAGGCATGCGCGGTGACTCTCGGGAAATTCTGCAGTCGCCCAGGCCGGGGCTGACGGAGCAAGGCCGCAAAATGGCGCTTCGCGTAGGCGCAGCGTTTATCATTCTCATGGCTGTTAATGTCGGATTCGGTCTCTGGTTGATCGCGAGACACGAGACCCGGAACCCAAATCGCGCGCTGCTTGAAACACAAATGCGCGAACAGATCGCGAAGTCCATCGAGCGCGCTGCCGCGACACTCACACCAGCCCCAAACGCTTTTGGCGTAATCGAAATCACAGTTCCAGCTGCCGCCGGCAAACTCGACGCCACCGCAGACGAAGTGGTCACGATCGCTTCTCGATTTGGCGGTTCTGCCGCGAAGGGTCTTCAAGACCGCGATCGGCTCACTGCCCTTGTCGATGTTCCATCGAATCGTGAACAGGAATTTCGTGCAGCGATTGAGTCGATTGGCGGGGAAAGGCCGGGGTCGACGACGCCGGCTACAGCAACCTCCCCGAGTACAACAGCGGAGCCGGGGTCAACACTCCCGGCTACAGTCGAGAAGAAGAGCTTTGTTGTGCACATCGTCGAGGCGGCGTCAAAACAGGATTGATTGGGAACGCCTGTTGCAAAGCAAATAAGCGAATGATTGCGATCACGTTTGCTTTGCCGGCGGAAAGCTCGGAGTTTTTGAGCCGGCTCAGGAATAAATCTCGCGCTGATCGAAATGGCATCAGGATAATACGCGGCAACGTCGATGATCGCGAAATTGAAGTTCTTCATACCGGCGTCGGAGAGAGGGTTTGCCGGGAGCACGTGGGAAAATTTCTCCCGGATCAGCAATTCGAGTTTTTGATCAGCACTGGATTTGCCGGCGCGCTTGATCATCAACTTGGGGTCGGTGATCTCTTGCTGGCGAAGAATTTTTCGACGATCGACCTGAGCGCGAGACGGTTATCACTTTCAAACTTGCCCATCCACATAGCCGATCTGTTAACCGTGTCTGCCTTGATCGACTCCACTGATGAGCGAAATAAGATTGCGCGCACGTCAGGCGCGGCCGCGGTGGATATGGAGACGGAATTTATCGCGCGTGCCTGCGCTGCGCGTGGGGTTCCGCTGCTCTCGCTGCGTGTCATTACCGACACGCCGCGCAAACCGTTTCCGGCTCCGCCGAAGGTCCTGTTCGACATCCAACAGCAGCGAACCAATATGCTGAAGCTAGCGAGATTCTTTCTTGCGCATCCGAATTGCGTCCCGCAGCTCGTTCAGTTCGCGAGGAGGATTGCACGTGCACGAATGACGTTGGCAAACGTTCTGGTTACTGTTGTGCGCGGGCTGTAGCCGGAGACGCTGATCTCGGCACCCGCGCCGGTTCGATATGCACCAGAACGTCCGCGACGCGCGGGTCGCTTTGCTGGATCTCGCTTTTGACGCGGTGTGCGATCTCGTGGCCTTCATGGACGGATATGTTGCCATCCACTCCCACATGAAGATCGACGTAAAAGTCGAGCCCCATTTTTCGGGCGCGACATTTCTCAACTTCGATCACTCCCGGAACTGATCTCGCGGTCTCCCGAATTGATCTGATGAATTTACCCCGCGGAGCAGTGTCCATGATTTCAAATACTGCCGGGAGCAACAGGCGATACCCATTCCAACCGATAAGCGCGCAGGCCACTAGCGCGGCCCAGTCATCTGCGCTTTGTAACGGCTTGCCGCCGATGAGCGCAATCGAAATGCCAATAAACGCTGCAATGGAAGTCATAGCATCGATTCGATGATGCCAAGCGTCGGTTTTTACTGCGGTGCTCTTCATCTTGCGCCCAAACCGGATGACATAACGATATAACGTCTCCTTGACGATTATGGCGACGATCAGAACTGCCAGCGTCCACGGCGCAGGCGCATGATGCGGCAGAAAAATTTCGCGTACACTTTGAATGGCGATCGCTAGCGCAGCAGCCAATACGCCAATTGCGACCACGATTGCAGCAATCGGCTCGGCTTTCCCGTGACCGTATGGATGCGTCCTGTCTGGCGGTCGGGCTGCAAAGGTCAATCCTCCCCAAATCACGATCGAGCCGCCTACATCCAGTGCGGATTCGATTCCGTCGGCAATCAGGACGTAGGCGTGACCGACAATGCCGGCTACAATTTTTGCGGATGCAAGCGCGACATTAATCACAAGCCCGAGCAGCGCGACACGCGCGCCGGTTTGCAGATTTTCCTTAGAGGCATGACTTTGCGGCGCCATTGATGAGCAAAAATATAAACGCAGCGGTTTATGAAAAACACGGAAATCCAGCAGACGTGTTACATGTTGAATCGCGGCCATGGCCGACACCAGCCCAAGGCGAAGCCGTTGTGAAAATGCGAGCGGCGCCGATCAACCCGGCTGACTTAAATCAGATCGAAGGCAAATATCCGATTCGGCCAGAGCTCCCGGCAACACCAGGGTTCGAAGGCGCAGGAGTAATTGCCGAACTTGGTGCAAAGGTTACGGATGTGCCCGTGGGTGCACTGGTAATTTTGCCGCACAACGTCGGCACATGGCGGGACGCGGTCGCAGTGAAAACAGAGGAACTCGTCGTTGTACCAGCAGGGATCGAACCCGTTCATGCGGCGATGTTGAAAATCAATCCAATGACAGCGTGGCGCTTGCTGCACGATTACGTCGATTTGCAAAAAGGAGATTGGCTGATCCAAAACGCGGCGAATTCAGCCGCCGGTCGCGCCGTGATCCAGATGGCCCATGAGTTGGGCTATAAAACGGTGAATGTCGTTCGGCGCGACGAATTGATTGACGAACTGCGCGCGGAAGGCGGTGATGTTGTTCTTATCGATGGGGAAAATCTTCGCGACGAAGTGAAAGGTGAGACGAGCGGAGCGCCGATTCGTTTGGGACTAAATGCCGTCGGCGGAGATAGCGCGCTGCGTCTTGCAAATTGCCTCGCGCCTGGTTCAACGCTGGTCACCTACGGCGCGATGAGTTTGCAGCCGCTAAAAATTCCAAATGGTTTGCTCATTTTCAAAGACCTCCGGTTCCGGGGCATCTGGATCAATAAATGGTACGATAACGCGACAAAGCAGGAGCGTATGGAAGCCTTTCGGGCGCTGTTCGAAATGGCAAAGCGCGGCCTGTTAAAAACAAAAGTCGAGAGAGCTTATCCGCTGATCGAAGCGAAAGCGGCCGTAACCCATGCCGCGCAAGGGAAACGCAGTGGCAAAATCATTTTCGAGTTCGAGTGAACTCGGAAACCAAACGAGCGGCGGCTTTCCAGCCGCCGAGTTCGTTTGCGAATTTGCGAGATACGCACAAGTGTAAGCGCAAAATGTTTCCATATTGCCATCGCATATTTTTTCCAATCGGATTGGCTTTTAGCCTTCTCGCATTACGCGACGCGAAATGCGCAGCTGTTCCCGAGCCGGGCGATTTGCGCGCCGCGGGGAAAGTGGAGTTCCCGGTATCGTGCGCGCCTGCCGTGCAGTCCGAATTCACGCGTGGCGTGGCGTTGCTTCACTCGTTCTTTTACGAAGAGGCACGACGCGTCTTCACGTCGGTTGCCGAGCGCGATCCAAAATGCGCGATGGCTCAGTGGGGAATCGCCATGACGTGGTGGCATCCGATTTGGACGCCACCGACTCCCGATGAAATGAGCGCGGGTAAAGCGGCCATCGAAAAAGCGATGGCGATGAACGCCAGCACGGACCGCGAGCGAGGATTCATCAGGGCGCTGAATGTCTATTACAATACACCGGACAGTTCGACTGCAGGCGCGGTTGGACAATCGTGTCATGGACCGGTCGGACCACGCGATCGAGTGGTGGCCTACGAAAAAGCAATTCGCCAGCTCCGGGACAAGTATCCGGACGATTTCGAAGCTCAAACCTTCTACGCCTTCGCGGTGCTGGCAGTCGGTTATGCGACACCCAGCGACACCAGTTTGTCGAAACAACTGGAGGCAGCTGCCATCCTGGAAAAGCTGTGGAAACAAAACCCAAACCATCCCGGCGTGGTTCATTACCTGATCCATTGCTACGATTATCCCCACCTCGCCCAGCGTGGACTGGCCGCGGCCCGAACTTATGATTCGATTGCGCCGTGGGTGCCTCATGCGCTGCACATGCCATCGCACATCTTCACGCGTTTGGGCATGTGGGACGAATCCATCGCTGCGAATCAAGCTTCGGCCGAAGCTTCGCGCGCCTACGCGGCTATGCGCCATCGCGACGCCACCGAAGCCGAAGAGTTACACGCGCTCGATTACATGGCCTACTCTTATTTGCAGGAAGCCCGGGACACTGAGGCAAAAAAGATTGTCGATCTTACTGCGAAAGTGCGGAAGACAAATCCGGAGCTGGAATTCAGCGCGGCTTACGCGCTGGCGGCCATTCCAACACGTTACGCATTCGAGCGGAACGATTGGGCGGCGGCAGCGGCTTTGACAGTTCCGGACCTCCCACACTGGTCTTCGTTCCCATTCATGGAAGCTCTCATCGAATACGGTCACGCGCTCGGGCGAGCGCACACCGGCGATCTCGATGGTGCGCGGAAAGCGATCGCTCGCATGCAGCAATTGCGAGACGCGACGAAGGATCCGAAGTTCGATTATTTCAAGAACCATCTTGACCTGCAGATGCAGGCGGCTTCGGCTTGGGTTGCAGCAAGCGAAGGCAAAAAGGACGAAGCGATTAAGATGCTGCGCCGGGCAGCGGATGCTGAGGACATTTTAGGGCGAAGGAAGCAGAGCGGGAATTCGAAGCTGCGCTCAAAATATATCCGGGACGGTTCAGAGGTTTGTATGGGGCTGCGCGCGCTGCCGAGCAAATTGGCGACAAGGAAAATGCAAGCCACTATTACGCTAAGCTGGCCGCACAAACGGCAAAAGCTAGCGGCTCACGAGACGAATTGAATCACGTTCGTGAATTCCTTTCCGCTGAAGGTAAATCGGCGGATTCGGAAGACGTTGCCAGCGCTCACGAGTAGAAACGCCGGGCGCGTCTTGCGTGCAAAACGATGAAGCTAGCCGCACGGCGCTGCTCATAGCCGCGAGCCTGGTTCTTCTGCATCGCGATCCAAAACACTCGAGCCTCGTCTCGAAGACATCGGCAGATTCATACGTTCACGTGCTTGAGACGTATTCGTCGCAAACGCGTTTGTTTTTGAAAATTGTGCAACAGGGCTGGTTTCGACCGATCGCGAAGTTGATCGAGCGTATCACCATCCCAGGCATTTTGCTGCATTACGCGTTGCGAAAGAAATGTATCGCCGGCCTTGTGCGCTCAGCGCTTACGAATGGAACTACACAAGTCGTAGTCGTTGGCGCTGGCTTCGATCCGCTTAGCCTGGAATTACATTTGAATTTTCCGGCTTCGGAATTTTGGGAGATTGATCATCCGGCAACACAACGCCAGAAACTGCGCGCGTTGCCCAAGATTGGCACCGAACGATTGCATTTCGTCGCAATTGATTTGAGTGCCACCGGTCTCGATAGAGAAGAGTTGATCAAGAGGAGCTTTGATCCGACTCATCGGACATTCTGGATCGCTGAAGGTCTGCTAATGTACCTGCGGCCAGACAAGATTTCGTCGTTGATGACAACATTAAGCAGTCTGAGTGCGCCCGGTAGCCGGGTTGCATTTACGTTCATGGAAAAACGGAGCGACGACCGGATTCAGTTCGATTCGCAAACCAAACTCGTTGACTGGTGGTTGCATAAACGCGGTGAGTCATTTGTCTGGGGGACCACACGAGATGAACTCGTTGAATTTGTACGCCCTTGGCGTGTGATTCGATTTTTTGATCAGTATGATTTGCGCCGAATGGAATCGGGACTGGCCGATGAAGCTATCGCCACGGGCGAAGTAATTTGCCTGGCTGAGATTTAACTCGTTCGATTAACGTTTCACATGCTGACGCGGCGCGAATTCATACGCACCGCGGCGCTTTTCGCACTTGCGCCGCGCATTCTAACGGCGCGCGAGCGAGAGATTTGGGTCAATGATGTTCATTCGCAGCTCAATCGCACTCGTGTCCGCGAACTTTTGAAGCCGCGAACGAGAGACGAACTTGCAGAGATTGTACATTCTGCGTCGCGAAAAGGCCTGCCGATTTCGGTTTCCGGCTGCCGTCATTCGATGGGTGGTCAGCAATTTGCCACCGACAGTATTTGCATCGACGCGCGCTCGCTTGACCGGGTGATTTCTTTTGATCAAGAGAGCGGGTTGATCGAAGCGGAAGTGGGCATCCGATGGCCGAAATTGATTCGCACCTATCTGGACGCTCAGGCGGGCAAGGCAAAGCAATGGGGTATTGCTCAAAAACAGACCGGCGCCGACACATTCACGCTGGGCGGAAGTCTCTCATCCAACGTGCACGGACGGGGGTTGGCTATGAAGCCGCTGATTTCCGACGTCGAATCATTCACCCTGGTCAATGCCGATGGGAAGTCGGTTCGCTGTTCGCGCGACGGAAACAACGAATTGTTTCGACTGGCAATCGGTGGCTATGGCCTTTTCGGATTAATCAGTAGTGTAACGCTTCGACTTGTTCCCCGGCAAAAATTGCGACGTGTCGTGGAGATAATTCGCGCGGACGATTTGCCCAAGCGCTTTGAAGAACGGATAGCCGAGAAGTTTCTTTACGGTGATTTTCAGTTTTCAGTCGATGAGAAGTCGTCGGAGTTTCTCCAGCGCGGAGTGTTTTCCTGTTACGAGCCTATAGACGAACACGAACCGGTTGTCGCCAAAAAGGAGTTAAGCGATGATGACTGGCTGGATCTCTTGCGGCTTGCTTACACTGACCGCGGAAAGGCTTTCAAGCGTTACAGCGATTACTATCTCTCAACAAACGGACAGACTTACTGGTCCGACACAAATCAACTTAGTGCCTACCTGCCAAATTACGCGCAGAAGATCCGCGACGAAATCGGAGGACAAGAATCAAGCCTCATCATTACCGAAGTCTATGTTCCGCGGCCAGATCTCCCCAACTTTCTAGCGCAGGCAGCAGAACTGTTGCGCTCGAATCGGACAATCGTCATCTACGGCACTGTGCGACTGATCGAAAAAGACGATGAGAGCTTTTTGGCTTGGGCCAAGGAATCTTATGCGTGCGTCATCTTCAATCTGCTCACGCTCCACACACCGGCTGGCATCGAAGCGTCTGCCCGTTCATTTCGCAGCTTGATTGATTTAGCTGTACCCCGCAGCGGAAGTTATTACCTGACTTATCATAAGTTCGCGAAACCCGAGCAGATCATGGCGTGCTATCCGCAGTTCAAACAATTTCTCGATCTGAAAACAAAGTATGATCCGAGTGACCGTTTTCAAAGCGATTGGTATCGATATTATCGGAAGCTCTTAGCGAGCCGATGACCAAAGGAACAGAAGCAGGGTCCTTTCATGCAGCCGTTCGCCATCATTGCCTTGGTTCTGATTCTCGCGCGCGCAATCGCTGAACTGTGGCTGAGCCGATTGAACCAACACCACGTGCTGGCGCACGCGAATGAACTGCCGCCTGCATTTCGCGGAATCATTGATAAGGCGACGTATCGCCGCTCGGTTGATTACACGCTGGCCAAGAGTCACTTTGCAGACATCACCGGCGTGTTCGATGTCGTGGTGCTCATCGCAGTGCTTTTCAGCGGCGTGTTGCCATGGGCATTTGGAAGGTTCACCGCGACCTTCGGCACATCGATCTGGGCGATGGCTAGTTTCCTCTTCTTTATAGGCATCGGGTTGAGCATTCTCGCATTGCCGTTCGCCTGGTACGCGCAATTCAAACTGGAAGAGCGATTCGGTTTCAACACCACGACGATGAAGACGTGGGTGCTCGATCGTGTAAAAGGATTTCTGCTCGCGGTACTGCTCGGGTATCCACTGCTGGCACTGGTATTGAAACTGATCGAGTGGACCGGCGCGAGCTGGTGGCTCTGGGCCGCGGCGGTTGTCATCGCGTTTCAATTGCTGCTACTACTCATCGCCCCGGCGATCATCATGCCGCTTTTCAACAAATTCACGCCCCTATCGGAAGGAGCATTGCGCCAGCGCCTTTTCGCACTGGCGCAGCGCACCGGTTTTCCCACGCGCAGCATCGACGTGATGGACGGCAGCAAACGATCGCGCCACTCAAATGCGTTCTTCACAGGGTTCGGACGTTTTCGAAAAATCGTCCTGTTCGACACACTCATCGCGCAGCTCAGCGAGCCGGAACTGGAATCCGTGCTCGCGCATGAAATTGGCCATTATAAAAAGCGCCACGTAGTGAAGTTGCTCGGATTTTCCATCGCTGGCGTGTTTGTGGCGTTTGCCGCGATCGCGTCGCTGGCGCGTCAGGAATGGTTCTATCGCGCGTTTGGTTTCGAGCATCAGGGAGGCTTTGCCGCCGGGAATGTGGTCGTTGCGATGCTGCTGTTTGGGCTGCTGGCAGGGACGATAAGCTTCTGGCTTTCGCCGTTCATTCACATCTTGTCGCGCCGTTTTGAATACGAGGCGGATGCATTCGCGCGTGCAACAATGAGAGAGGCGCAGTCGCTCATTCAAGCGCTACGCAAATTGAGCGAAAAAAATCTGAGCAATCTCAACCCGCATCCGCTTTACAGCTGCTTTTATTATTCGCATCCGACCCTACTCGAACGGGAACGCGCGCTGCGAATAGCGGTTTAGCCAGCATCGGCGCTTGACACAAACGCCGCTACAACGTGCGCTGTTCTAACATGTCGAGAATCATCGTTGTTGGCGCGGGCATTAATGGAGTTACCGCGGCGATCGAATTAAAGAAACGCGGTCACAATGTGGTACTGGTGGATCCCGGGCCGCTGCCGCATCCATTTGCAGCGTCAACGGACATTAGCAAAGCAGTTCGCGCGGCCTACGGCGCAGACGAGGACTACACCGATCTAGCTACACGCTCGATCGAACTATGGCGCAAATGGAATCAAGAATTCGGCACGCAGTTTTATCACGAGGTGGGCGTAATGTTCGTGCGCCGACGGGAACTGAAGCCGGGCGATTTCGAACATGAAAGCTTCAAAACATTAAAACGCCGCGGACATAAGGTCGAACGCATGAACTCGGCGCGACTCTGGAAGCGTTTTCCGGCATGGAATCCGGAACTTTATCGAGATGGGGTTCTGGAGCTGGAAGCCGGCTACGCGGAAAGCGGCCGTGTCGTTGCAACGTTAATTGAGCGCGCCAAATCGCTGGACATTGAGCTCCGTGAGGGCGTCAGGTTTTCACAGTTGCATGAGGAAGATTATGGTGTCAGCGAAATCGCACTGGATGGCGGAAAACGGATTGCTGGTGATTTTGTTGTAATGGCGGTGGGTGCGTGGACGCCGTATCTGCTGCCTTTTACAAAAAAATTCTTTCGTGCCAGCGGCCAGCCGGTCTTTCACCTGAAGCCCCGGCAACCTGAGCTATTCGCGCCCACCGAAATCTCCGGAGCGCGCTGTTACTCCCGAAGACGAAAAGAATTTGCGCGAGTTTCTATCATCCACGTTCCCGGCGCTGTTCAATGCGCCGATTGTTTACTCGCGCGTCTGCATGTATTGCGATACGCACGATGGGCATTTTTGGATCGCGCGCGATCCGGAGCGCCAAGGATTAATAATTGCTGCGGGCGATTGTGGGCATGGGTTTAAGTTCGCCCCGGTGCTTGGCGAAATCATCGCTGACGCTGTCGAGGAAAAACCGAATCCGATTCTGCAAAAGTTCCGCTGGCGACCGGAAGTGCGCGCGGGCAGCGGAACGGATGTAGCACGGCTTAATCCACAAACGCCCAACGCTCAACGCCGAACATCCAACGTCGAAATCAAAAGCGGTTAGGAAATCGCCTTTCCTTGGGAGGCTGTCTCTCTCTTTGGCTGGCGTTTAATTAGAGTGATCTGCTTAATCCGCGCCGAGTCGGATGGACTCCAAGTCGCAACTTCGGGATCGTCTTTGAAAGCATTGTGGACGAGACGCCGCTCATAAGAATTCATAGGTTCAAGCTGAAGGGCACGGCCCGTGATGCGCACTCGGTCAGCCAATTCACGTACACGTTGCACAATGCGATCCTCGCGCATGGACCGATAGTGTTCGCAATCAACGATGACTTTTTCAGCGTCTTTGTCTTTCGCTTGCAATAGCCGGTTAAGCAAAAACTGGATGGCTTCGAGCGTCTCGCCGTTGCGTCCGATGAGGCGCCGGCTTTCCTCGGTGTAAATCTGCAGCGTCGCGTTGCCGCCTTCGTTCGTGGTCTCCTCGATTTGCACAACAAAGCCGAGATAACCGAGCATGGTGTCGAGCAGATCTTTCGGAGTCATCATCGTTTTCGTTTTGCGGCGGGCGCAACTTTTTCGAGCGTTGGCATGGGTTGTCGTCTGTTCTGATAAAATTGCAAGATGCTGAAAAGGTTTTGTGCAGTGTAATATAATGCCAGAGCTGCGGCAAAATTGTAACAGATAAATAGAAAGATCAGCGGCATGAACATCGCGATGCGCCGCTGCGTGGGATCGCCTGTCTTTGGCGTCATCGCCATGAGCCAAATCTGCGTCGCAGCCATGCACAGCGGAATGATATTAATCGGCCAACCGAGCAAGGGCAGATGCGCTACGGTGTCCGGCTGAGAAAGGTCTTTTACCCAAAGAAACTTTGCATTTCGCAATTCCACAGCCTGGCCAAGCATTTTGAAAAGACCGAAGAAGATCGGAATTTGAATCATCATGGGCAAACAGCCGCCGACCGGATTAATGCCGTATTGCTTGTAGAGTTTCATCACCTCCTGGTTCATCCGAGTTGGATCATCTTTGTATTTATCGCGCAGCTCCTGGATTTTTGGCGATAGCGCAGCCATCTGACGCATGGAGCGGTTGGCTTTATTTTGAATTGGCCAAAGCGTGAGTTTGATGATCGTGGTGAGGGCTAAAATCGCCAGACCATAGTCGTGCAGCCAACTGTGCAGGAGGTTCATGAAATTGAGCAGCAACTGGCAGACTATCTTGAACATCCCGAAGTCCATGACCTCGGCTTCATTGTGCGGAAGCTGCGCAAGCCGATGATAAAGTTTCGGACCAGCGTAGATTTCAAAACGCGCGCTGTATGTTTTGCCGGGCTCCAATTGAAATCCCGGCATCCCAAGTGCGCCCTCGATGGCCAGCAGCTTTTGGTCCGGCGAGTATTCGATATCGAAACGCCGGCCCCAAACGGCCGTTGCCTTGGCAGTGAGCGGCGCCATTAGCGTAGTAAAAAACTGATTGCTCACCGCAACCCATTCCGCGCCAGCGATGCTCTCCTGATAGTATGGGCGAGCAGGGCGCTGTCCCAGACCGAGAAAACCACCACTGCTTCCGAACCAACCGACGTCAATTCCCTTCGCTCTTCCGTCGATGCACCAAACCAGACGCGTGTACGAAGGATAATCCCTCGGATGAATCGGGGCCGCGGAACCGAGCGCTACAAAATAACCACCGCTTTGGTATGGCTTGTTTCCACGGTTTTCGAGATCAACATCCATTTCGATCACGTAGTTGTCTTTGTTCTCGGGAGATTTTTCGAAGAAGAACCTTTTCCGGATAACGACTTGTTCGGCAGTCGTGTGCTCAAATTGCACAGCGGAATCCGATTCCGTAGATGCAGTAAACTCGGCGAGCGCCGACG
>QHOK01000100.1 GCA_003218755.1 Verrucomicrobiota bacterium | reverse complement strand
TGGAATCGTCATGTTCATCTGGACATCGATCGCCCACATGGCGCTGCCTCTGGGCGAAGCTGGCATTCGCGAAATTCCAAACGAAGCGGCCGTCCTCAGCGAAATGCAGAGCAATATCGGCGAACAGACCGGCCTCTATATTTTTCCGGGTCCCGGCGTTGGCAAAAACGCAACTCGACAGGAAAAGAACGAAGCGATGAAACACGTGGGCGAAAAAATGGCGGCCAACCCCTCCGGCATTCTCATGTATCACGCCCCCGGTCGTCCGTTCACGCTTGGCAAATGGCTCGGGACTGAATTTGGCACCGAACTGTTGGAAGCCATCCTGGTCGTGTTCCTTTTAGCGCAAACGCGCATTGTGAGCTTTGCCGGGCGGGTCGGTTTCGTGCTTGTTGCGGGAATCCTGGCCGCCATTACTACCAACGTTTCCTACTGGAACTGGTACGGCTTCCCGTGTGTTTACACCGCCAGCTACGTGCTTATCCAAATCGTTGGTTTCTTCCTTGTGGGAATTGTTGCTGCGCTCCTCTTGCCGAAGCGCGCTCCTGCAGCCTGAAGAACTGATAATACAGGACTGGTTTCTGAAGAGCCGCTGCGAATCGCTAAGGTTTCCCGCCGCGAAGTTCCCGCACCGTCAGCGCCGGCCGACCCTTCACCTTTCCGTACGTTGCCTCAGCTTTGCGATCGCTGCGTTTGAAACGTCGTTCCTCGGCTGTATTGTCCGGTGCCCATGTGGCGCCGGCGGCGTTAGCCTTCAGGAATCTCGTGATCTCTTTTTCGGAAAGATCGGTGCCCTTCACGTTGAAGTACGTTTCCGAAACGCTCCTGCCATTAGCAAAGATCACCAGGTAAAGATACCGATCTTGCTTGTAAAGGACGCTTACCGTTTCATCGTCACGCAGGCGTCGCTCCATTATTGCGCCATACGAATCTTCAATTTTGTCGGCGCTGTCGCCCAAATTAGCCGAGACCGAACTCGAGGCTGCGAGGATACTCAGGACAACGACAAGACAGTTCTTCATGGCAGTCATTCCGACAGACTCCGGAAATTGGCAACCGGGAAATCTCTTGCTAGTGTTTCACGCCTCGCTCCCTTCAGACTCCACATTGCGTCCGCAAATTTGAACCGCGGTTCGGCGGACTTTATCGCTAGCTATTATCTCCGCTGCGCAATTGCAGCAGGGTTTTTGAAAGAGGGCATAGATAACAATACGCCACCAGGACAACGAACGTAGCAACACAAAGCCAGGCGAACCAATCGCCGGTCCGCGCGTAAAATGTTTGCTCATGCGCGACGTTTACTTTTCCGGTTATCGACACGAAGCGACCGGGCACTGTCACGGCCTCCGCGAGAACACGACCGCGGTTGTCGCTGAGAGTTAGGACGCCATTGCGCGCCGAACGCGCGAGCGCAAAACCGTTCTCGACCGCGCGCAGGACGGCCATCCGCGCGTGCAACCATCGATCAAGATTAAAGTCCCACGCCGGCACAAGCAGCAGGTTCGCGCCATTCCTGGCGTATTGGCGGCTGAGCTTTGGGAAATCCATGTCCTTGCAAATTTGCAGACCCCAACGTCCGGACGGCTGGTCGAGAATTACTCGTTTATCGCTGGCTTTTTCGGGCTCGACTCCCGGCAAAAGATGATGCTTGTCGTAATTGGCCTCCAATTTGCCATCGGCCGAGTAAAAGCGGGAAGAATTGAAGGCGACAGATGGCGTTCGCCGAACAAGGCCAAGAACAATCGCTGCGCGTGTAGCAGTCGCAGCTGAAGAAAAGAGCGCATCCACCTCCGCTAACACGCTCTCGCTGACACGCCCGATTTTTTCTGGAAGAACAACGGCCTGTGTTCCGGCCGGAGTAGTGCGGCGGACCTCATCCGCATACTCGCGCAACAGTTTCAGGGCCTCATCTTCCGGTCCGAGATAGACACTCATCGGCACGTCCTTGGCGATGAGTGCCACCGTGACAGATTGCGCCGAAGGAGTTGACTGTAATCGCCATTTGCCAAAAACAAAGACCGCGCAGACGACGGCGCCGACAGCGATGGCAAGCACGCGGCATTGACACGGTTTTCCCGCGCCGCTCAACAGGGCTGCAGTGGCGCCGGAAAACAAAAACATGATGAAGGTGATCCCCCAAAGGCCGGTGGTCGAAGCAATCTGGATCACCGGCAGACAATTCATTTGTGTGTAAGCGAGATTGCCCCATGTGCTGTGAGGCGAGCTGATCGCGGTAAGATATTCGTACATGACCCAGTAAACAGGAAAAGCAACTGCCGCCAGGAAGAGCGATCCGCGCCGGAGAAAGCTGCGCACGAACAAAACACCAAGACCGAAAACAACAGCAGTAATTACAAAGAACAGAATGATGGTTTGCACCGGTAATTCGATCCTATGCCTGACGTAGTTCCATTGGTTCATTTCGCCGATGAGCCACGCGATCGACCCGAGCAGAAAAGCGGCGCTGCCGCCAAGTCGCGGCGCAATCGCAAGCACGGGGACGGGCGCCAACCAAAGCAACCACCAAATCGGATAGAGCCCAGTGCCGAAATATGACAAGGCAGCCGACGCGAGACCAGCAGCGATGAGGAGAAAGAGCTTACGAGATCTCATCCAAACCCGCCGTGATGTGGTCATTCTTCACGATTCTGCGAGCAAGCGCGACAGCATCGTAAGATTGGCGGAGAATGCTAATGCTGGTACACAATCCTGGCGTCAGCGATTGTCCGCTCCTCCATATACTACCTTTCCGCCCACAATCGTGGTTTCCACTTTCACGTTGCGAATGGCTTCCGGTTTGAGGTCAAAGATGTTGTCATTCAGGATGACCATGTCAGCCACCTTGCCAGGTGTAATAGATCCTTTCTCGTGTTCCTGAAATTCGGCGAATGCCGAGCCTAGAGTGTAGGCTTCCACTGCCTCAGGCAGCGTGATCTTTTCCTCCGGGATCCAGCCATCGGGATTCTTGCCATCCAGTGTGGCGCGAGTCACTGCAGCGTAAAGTCCCAGCATCGGATTGAGTGGAGCGACAGGCCAATCCGTCCCGAAAGCCAGCGTTACGGCGTGATTGAGAAAACTGCGCCACGCGTAGCTGTATCGTGCGCGGTCGTACCCCAGACGTTTTTCCGCCCAGCGGCCATCGTCGATTGCATGATAGGGCTGCATCGAAGCGATAACATGGAGCTTGGCAAAACGCGCAAAATCTTTCTCTGCCATGTGCTGCGCGTGCTCGATGGTGAAACGCTGGTCATGATAACCGTGTTGCTTTTCGATATCGCTAAAAATGTCGAGCATCATGGAAATCGCGCGGTCGCCGATTGCGTGAACGCGTAGCTGCAAGCCGGCGGCATCGGCATGCATTAACCGATCGCGCATCGCGGTCGGCGGATGCATTTCGTCGCTCAGTAAGCCGCGGTTTCCCGGATCATCAGCAAATGGCTCGAACATATAAGCCGTTCTTGAGCCTAACGAGCCATCGGCATAACCCTTTACCGCGCCCAGCCGCAAATAGCTCGATCCCCACGCGTGGCGAATGCCAACTTTTGCTTGGTCCTGCCAGTTCGTTTCCATCGGCACCGCGTAAATGCGTGTGGTGAGGTCACCCCTTTCCGCAAGTTCGGAATAGGCGGCCACATCGGCAAACTCAGGATTCATGTGCTGCACACTGGTCACACCGAGCGATGCTGCGTGCTCCAGCGCTCGGCGAGCAGCGCGGAGCCGTTGCTCGTGCGACATTGGTGGGATCACCTTGTAGATCAGCTCCTGCGCAGCATCCTTGAAAATGCCAGTGGGATTTCCGCTCGCGTCGCGCATGATTACTCCGCCGGGCACATCGGCAGTTTTCGCGTCTACG
Source organism: Verrucomicrobiota bacterium (assembly GCA_003218755.1). GTDB lineage: Bacteria > Verrucomicrobiota > Verrucomicrobiia > Chthoniobacterales > UBA10450 > Udaeobacter. The sequence goes on along the minus strand of QHOK01000100.1, from coordinate 25,467 downwards.
CCGGCAAATTTCATCGCAGCCGAGTTGGCGAGCGCTTCGTGTCCGTCGTAGCGCTCTACAAAAATTGGCGTCGCTCGGGTCACGGGATCGACGAGCTCTTTGGTCGGAAGCTGCGGATTGGGCCACTTGGTTTCATCCCAACGACCGCCTAGGATCCATTCGCCTTTCGGGGTCTTGCTTACCTGCGCGGCGATGCGCTTTGCGAACTCCTGCGAGTTTGCGGCGTCGTTCAAGTTAATCTGGTCGAGCTGCGCACCACCAGCGATGAAATGCACGTGCGCGTCGTTAAATCCCGGCAACACCAGCTTGCCGGCGGCATCAATAACTTTGGTTTGCGGACCGCGCCACGAATTGATTTCCGCACTCGACCCCACCGCCACGATGCGGTCGCCAATCACAGCCACTGCTTCCGCCCTGGGATGCTGTTTATCTACCGTGTAAACAGCCGCGTTGACTATGATCAAGGTTGCCGAAGGCTTCGGCTGGGCGTTCGCATACATCCCCGTCACAAGTACCAAAAAATAAATGCTAACTTTATATTTCATAGGTAGCTCACCAATCGGTAAAGATTTGTTCGACACGAATCTGTTTGGTCAAGATGAAAGGAGGCAAATACAACATGAGCGAGAAGGTTCACACCCGAGAATTTTGCATCAGCGATTATGACGCGGCGCTTCTGCTCTGGCAGCGTGTCGAAGGTCTCGAGATCGCCGAAGGCGATGACAGACAGGGCGTCGCTCAATTTCTCGCGCGCAACCCAGCGTTAAGCAGAGTGGCAATCGACGGATCGGCAATTGTTGGAGTCGCGTTATGCGGGAACGATGGACGCCGCGGACACATTTACCATTTGGCAGTTGATCCGGCGTATCAGGGATCAGGACTCGGTAAGCGTCTGCTGGACGAATGCCTGGATGGTCTGCGCAGGACTGGGGTTAAACGTGCTATTATCATGGTCGCCGACGATAACCAGCGCGGCACGAAATTCTGGGAGCACGTTGGCTGGGAGAAAATTCCTGGGGCTATCCCGATGGGAATTGATCTTTAGAAACTCAGCGATTGGTGAATTAACCGTTAGTGCAGTCATAACGACAACGTGTGAAGATAGGCGGCAGACATTTTCGAACGATTTGGCTTAAGCCGGGCAATGAATGCGTAGTCCAACTGATCGATCAGCGATTCTTGCCTCATCGGTTCGTGATCGAAGAAATTCGCACCGTCGAACAGATGGCGACGGCGATCCGCGAAATGCATGTTCGCGGGGCTGGGTTGATCGGCGCGAGCGCGGGATTCGGAATGTATCTTTCAGCAATTGAGGGCGCGGCGCGCGATTCAGTCGATGAACATCTGGTCCATGCAGCGGCGCAACTCAAGGCGACGAGGCCGACGGCCGTGAATCTTTCATGGGCAGTAGAGCGCCAGCTAAAAAATATCGCGGAAGAGAAGACCGCCGATGGAAAGGTCGCGCTTGCTCTGCGCACAGCGCGATTGATTGCGGACGAAGATGTGGAGCAGTGCCGCATGATTGGGCAGCATGGATTAAAGCTCATTGAGCAGATCGCCGAAAAGAAAGTGGGAAAGCCGGTCAATGTGCTCACGCATTGCAATGCGGGATGGCTCGCGTTTGTTGACTATGGTTCCGCCACCTCGCCAATCTATGCTGCACACGACAGCGGGTTGCCGGTTCATGTGTGGGTTGCTGAGACGAGACCCAGAAATCAGGGTTCCAAACTTACAGCGTGGGAGCTGAGCGAGCACGGCGTGCCGCACACGGTGATCGCCGACAGCGCGGCAGGACACTTGATGCAACGCGGCGAAGTGGATTTGGTGATCATTGGAACCGATCGCACGACTTACACGGGAGACGTCGCGAACAAGATCGGGACGTATCTGAAGGCGCTGGCCGCGAAAGACAATAACGTTCCTTTCTACGTAGCACTACCTTCGTCTTCGTTCGACTGGAGCATGCGGGACGGATTGAAAGAAATTCCGATCGAAGAGCGCAGCGCGGAAGAGATAAAACACGCTGACGGGTGGTGGGATGGGCAACAGGTCGAAGTGCGCATTGCGCCGGAGGGAAGTCTCGCCGCAAACTATGGGTTTGACGTTACGCCGAGACACCTAGTCACCGGGCTGATCACTGAGCGCGGCGTGTGCGAAGCAAACGAGAAAAGCATTTTCTCCCTTTTTCCTGAGCACGGGCCGTGAGTGAATACGTAAAGTTCACGAGTGAACGCGTAAGCTCGGAGCTTACTCCGTTCAGTGGGTTTGCTGAATTGAATGCATATAGGCGGAAGCTTCTTAAGCTGCGACTGATCGGCGCGGACTCAAAGGGCGTCGGGTTTGGCAACCTGAGCATAAGAGACGGCGCGACCAAGAATTTTTTTATCACGGGATCCGCGACCGGCGGAACACCAGAACTGACCCTGTCGAATTGCGCGAAAGTGGTGGCTTACGATTTTGAAAAGAACTGGCTCCGATACGAGGGGTCAACGATTCCTTCATCAGAATCGTTGACGCATGCTGCGATTTACGAATCCGATGCAAAGGCCCGCGCGGTTATTCATTGCCACGACTCAAAATTGTGGACGGCTATTCTCAACCAAGTTCCCACGAGCTCGAAGGTTATCAATTACGGCACGCCAGAGATGGCGTACGAAGTAATGCGTCTCTTCAGGGTTACCGACGTACACAGCAGAAGGATTCTTGCGATGGCCGGGCACAAAGGAGGTATTGTCACTGTCGGCAGAGATCTCGAAGAGGCATTTGCCGTACTAATGCACAACCGAAAGGAATCATTTCCTTGCGTTGATAGCGCTTTCCATAAACGTACTCCTGCATGATGACAGATGAATTTCCTCAACCGAACCAAGGGCCGGGCGTTACCCGACGAAGATTTCTGCGGACGAGTCTCGCAGGCGGAGCCGCGCTTTTGGCGGGGAAATCCGATGTAATCTTCGGAGCTCAGTCCTCAACCACACCGAAAATGGCCACGAATACGACTTTGAAATTGGGTGGCGACCTGACAGTGAACCGACTCGGGTTTGGGGCGATGCGTATCACCGGGCAAGGCATTTGGGGTTGGCCGCCTGATCGGGAGAACGCAGTCAAGATTCTCAGACGCGCAATCGAGCTGGGCGTGAATTTGATAGACACAGCGGACGCGTACGGTCCGGAAACGAGCGAACTGTTGATCGCACAGGCGCTCCATCCATATCCCGGAGGACTCGTCATCGCGACAAAAGGCGGTCTGACTCGGCCCGGCCCCGGCCAGTGGGTGCCAAACGGGAGACCTGAACATCTCAAACAGGCTGTCGAAGCCAGTCTGAAACGGCTACGCCTCGAGCGAATCGATTTGTATCAATTGCACACGGTTGATCCCAAAGTTCCGCTTGAGGAATCGCTCGGCGCTCTCAAGCAAATGCAGGATGCCGGGAAGATTCGGCACGTCGGACTTTCCAACGTGGATCCGGACGAAATCGCGCGGGCACGGAAGATTGTTCCGATCGTGAGTGTGCAGAACCGGTACAACATCGAGGACCGCAAATCAGAAAATGTTCTGGTCTATTGCGAGAAAGAGAATCTTGGCTTTCTGCCATGGTTCCCAATCGGAGGAGGCGGAGGTTTGAAACCTGAGAACCCGCTGAATGCGGCGGCAAAGGCTCATGGTGTCAGCGTTGTCCAAGCGGCGCTGGCCTGGCTTCTGGAGCGATCACCCGTGATGCTGCCGATTCCCGGCACCTCATCTTTGGCGCACTTGGTAGAAAATGTCGCTGCCACCAAGCTCAAGTTGACACCGGAAGAATGGAAAGCGATTGACGCCGTTGCTGGCTAGGTCGGGACAAGGTTTAGAAGTTAGGGGCCAGACGCTGAGAGATCAAATTGCTGGAGAACCGCTTCGCGACCGGGTCTGCAGGCGCGGAGCTACGCCTCGCCCCTTCTAGGGTGTTGGTGTTGGTATAGGAAAGATACTCGGTGTCGCGGTAGCGCCGGGTGTAGGGCTGACGGATACAATATTGAAGCCACCTCCGCCTGTGCCTTCGTTCGACTCTTTTCTGTACGTAATGAAAAGCGTCGCACCTGTCACTGGTGCGACAGTCACTTGAGCCGGACCCGCGATGATGACACGATTACTAATTTCTGAAGGATTTTGCGAATTGGCGCCAGTACTGAGATCAATTCGTGTGGCGGTGAGAACATTAGCAGTTCCGCCACTTTCAGTGTCACCCTGTAACGTCACCGCAACCACGCCGCGATCAGTTCCTCCTTGTTGAGAAAAATTCGTGATCTTAAGAAAGTGATCATCAGGAACTGTAATTGCCAGGGCCGAATTCGTGCCCGTAATAATCCTGCTCTTGAAAGGACCGGCAAACGCAAAGGTTGCCGCAGCCAAGATAACGAGGGCAATCAAACATCGAGCAGCGAAGATCTTCATGCTTGAAGACATACACGCAGTTTCGGCCTCAGCCAACTAGAATCGTTTTGCGTCGGCTACGAGGTCACTGCACCGTGAGCGGTCCGTCAAAGATCGTGAGGCTGATCACTTCCGTGCGCGCGATGTGCGGACCGTGACGCATACCTTGTGGAGCAAAGAACAGCGCGCCAGCCGTGAAAATCGTACCGGACTCCTCCCATTCGCCTGACAGGACATAAGCCCATTCGTTCGCCTGCGGATGCGTGTGCGCCTGGATGATGTGGCCGGCCTTGAACTTGCGGAGGACGACGAGTCCGCCCGTGGTCTCGTGTTTGTGCAGAATCATCAGTTCGACACCTTCGTAAGGGCCGGGTTGCCAGGCTTTGTCTTTTGCTAGCGCAACATATGGAAACATAACTTCACCGAAGCCGACCGCGCTCCGATTGCAAGCGCGGACGAGTAATTCATGCGAGCCGCGACGCAGGGCAAATTCGTGCTACAATCACCTATGACCAGCTTGACTAATTACATCAGCAGACTCCTTCTCATCCTTCTCGTCTCTGCGGTCTCAATTGGCAGCACTGTCGCTCAACCCGCCGGGCGTCTAATTGTTTTGAGAACGCCGAACTACGGATGGAACATTGCTGTCCATCTCCAGATCGATGGCAGAGACGTGGCGAACATCGTTCAAGGGCGCCGGTACAGCGGTTTTTTGCCCGCGGGGCAACATGTTTTGACCGTGTGGCCAGTGCCCAACACCGATCTTCGCATCCCTACCTCGATAACATTGAATGTGCGGCCCGGCGGCCTGTACGTACTTAACGCTACCTGGGACTCCAGTCTCGTTCTTTTCCAGCCACCATATTTGACCCCTGGGTACGTGTGGCAACAAAGAGGATTGGTATATTGAAAGCTTGCAAGACTTCGTCGCGGAGTTTTGTGCGATTAAACCGAGGAGCCAGCGATAGCCGCCCGGCTTCCTGTAACGTATTTACCGCCGCCTGGGACTCCGGTCGCGTTCTTTTCCACCCACCATACTTCTCCCCCGGGTACCTGTAGCTATTTGATCTTCGCCAGAACGTTTTCCATCTCGTTGCGACGGAAAGCGCGCAGGGTATGGCTCTTGACGTTGCCGAGTGAGCCAATTTTCAGCATGAACGCGCTCATCGTCTCATCGTTGGGCGCCTCGAGCACCACAACAGCGTCGTAAGCGCCCATCGTCCAGAACTCCTCCACGATCTTCATACCCATTTTCTCCGCCTCCGCCGCCGCGGCGTCGCCTCGTTTCACTGTGTCCTTGATGTTGCGAATACCTTGGTCTGTAAACTGAATCAGACAGATATAAGTTGTCATAGTTTGTTACTCCTTTCTGTAGTTGTTGGCTGAAAGATTATTGTAAATTCTCGCCCGCGCAAAAAGACAGAAGACTCATTGCATGCAGGTTGCTACAGACCAAGAATAACACGCTCGTGGGAGACCCATTGAACTGATCTAACGATGGAACCTGGCGAAGCTCTTGGTATTGCCGCGCAGATCGCGGTCGCGTTGGCTGGTTTTGCCGGCGTGGTCGTCGTTTTTCGACGCGAATCCGTGCACGAATGGTCGTCAGCCGACAAACTCCGGCTTCGGCTTTTGCTCGCCAATTCAATCCTGCCACTGGGCCTTTGTATGATTGGACTGCTGTTGCTCACGATTAAACCGATGCCGCCAGGAATCTGGAGATGGTGCAGCGGGTTCGCATTCGTGGTTTCTTTGCTGTTCGCTATTACGATGACGAAGACCTTTCGTCGTTTGGATCTGCGACAGATACAACGTGAGCGCGCCACCCGGTTCGTTTTTTATCTGTTCGGAATCTTCGGGATAGCAGCAAACCTCTTGCAACTGTACAACACTGCGTTCCTCGGCGCATTTTGGCCATTCTTCACTGGGATTGTCTTCCAACTTGTCACCGCCGTGTTCCAGTTTGCGCGCATGATTCTCCTGCCGCCTGAATAAAGCGGCAACCCTGAATAGGTACCCGGCGTAACGGCGAACGTCACTCCACTGCCTCGGTGTCATGAAGTCGGCCGTAGTCTACGGTGAGCCGGCCGCCGCCGTGCTCAGTATAGATTTCGACAAAGCGCTGGCCGAATTGAATATCGCGCCACGTGTAATCCTCTTGTGTTTGAACTGAGGCTGCGATCACCGGATCGATTCCAACCACTGATACTATAAACAGCGCACGGCTGGCTTCGAGAGACTCAAAGGTCGCGCCAAAAAGCGGACTCTTCTCGTCGATTGTATGCCGCAGAGTCAGCGCCGCGGGAAAAAGCGTCAGCCGATCGAAATGGAGTTTGAGAACATAAAAGTAGCGGAAATCTCCGCCTTCGATCAACGGTTCATCGCGCGAGAACATGATCCGGAACTCGGCCTCGACCATGCTGTGCTGATTTTCGTTGCCGATTCGCACCATCAACGTCGGCTTCCCATTCAACGGCGCAACGACCAGGGAATTGCTGAATATGACGCGCGCGATCGGGCGCGAAAAGCGCACGAAAATGAGGCCGGTCATCGCCGCAAGTAAAAATATCCCGGTCATCATTTCGACAGTGCTGATCACGTGACCGTAAAGCGTTTGCGGATACATGTGGCCATAGCCAACCGTGGCCAGCGTTTGCACACTGAAAAAGAAGCAATCAAAAAACCAATGCCCACCGGTGCTGCCGGCGATACTGTTTTGCTGGAGACTGTAAAGCGTGGCGAAAAAAAGGTTTAGCCCGACGTAAAGACTCGCCACAAACGCGGCGAACTGTGGCCATCTTAAACCGAGGAGCCAGCGATAGACATCACGCCACCGCCAGGCGTCTGTTCCGACTTTGACGAATTCGACCTGACCGGAGCGGATTGAAACGTGACTGGGCTTCCGCTTTCGCTTGTTCGCCCTCTTTCCGCTCATCTCGATCTATCTGCGGACATTGGCAATTGGTCAACAAACCCAGCGATGGCTTTGAGGATCTGTTGATCGATATCTTCCTGCGTTTTGCTTGCTCTCTGAAGCTCGCGTTTGGGCATGCGCAAGGAATGGTCGCCGCCGTCAACGATGTGCAAAAAGTTCGGTGCCTTCATTTCTGCGCGCACCTGCTCAAGTAGATCCAAGGGACAAAGCGGATCGCGTGTGCCTTGCACAAACAGGATTGGCGTCTTGAGAGCTCGCAAGACCTCGTCCCGGAGTTTTGCGCGGTCACCCATCGCGCACAGCGGATATCCGAGACAAACAAGACCGTCCACTTTTTCTTCGAGCGACACATGACAGCCAACGCGGCCGCCCATGCTCTTGCCAATCAAAATTGTCGCTCCAGCCGGATGTCGTTCTCGCGCCCGGTTTAATGCTTCCCGATGTGCCGCGATCAGTTTTGGCAAAGGATCGGGCCGTTTCCGGCCCTCGCGCATGTAGTCGTAATCGAAAGTCTCAACGTCGCCGATCTCGGATAAACGAGCTTTCCAATTTTGCATCCAGGGATGCGACGAAGGTGCTCCTGCGCCCGGAGCAAACAAGAGCAGGCGATTCATACGTTTTCGCCACATCCAGCGCGGCAGATCCGCTGTGCCGCTTGTGACCCGCCGAGCTCAGGAAAAAAGTCTCGGTACAACGTTGGCAACAAAATCCACCAAACCATGGCCGATCATGTTCGCAACCAAGTCGCGACGCCACAAATAGAATGCGGTTAAGATGATACCGGCCGCAAACGCGATCAGAATATTTGCAGCGCCTCCGGACCAATGACCGAGCGAAAAAATAACGAGTGGAATCGTGATTGACCAGAACCGTCCGAGACCAATCATCCGCAGGCGTTCAATGGCGTAACCACGATAAAATAACTCTTCCACCACTCCGGCCCGGAAAACGATGAGCGTGATTAACGAGAGCGGCAGTTTCTCGAACGCCGCGGACCCCGGACCGTGCCCGTACCCAGTGAGATAAGCCAGTCCGCCCACGGCTGCGGCCGATACGATCGCGATCACCAATCCCCAGGCAATCGATTTCCACCAGCGACATGTGCCAAGGCCGATCGACCTAAACGATAACCGTTCGCCGCGACGGATAATAACAAGGAGAGCGGCTACACTCGTCCAGATCAGCGTTTCCTTCAGAATTGCCGACGCAAACGTGATTTCGGGTACAAAGAACGCGAACGCATAGCGGATCACGACCATCGCGAACAATGAGAGGAAGAGTCCGATCCACGTGGCGGGCGAAATCCTCGTCGCCACCGCATGCTCGTTCGTCATAACAAGGGATGCCGCTCGAATATTGTTCGTTTCCATAGGATTCCATTGAGATGCCGCACGAGCCAGTTTGGATTCAGAAATCAGGCACGCCCCTCGCGACTGCGGGTTTCCGACAGGCGATCGCCGGTCGTCTTTATTGCACGGTCACAAGCGTGCCGACCGGAAGTTCAGAGAAAAATCTGCGAGCGGCTTCCTCCGGTAACCGAATGCAGCCGTGTGATGCCGGGTAATTCGGCACGTACCCCGCGTGCATTCCAAAATCAAGACAGCTCAGTCGCATGAAATACGGCATGTCCACATGGTAGATGGTGGAACGATGGTATCGTTCCTTATTGGTGATCACAAATTCGCCCCTTTTCGTCGAATAACCTGGTCGGCCAGTCGAACAGTGCGTACGATACACCTGCACGCCGTCTTTAACGAGGGCGACCCGTTGCAAACCAAGAGAAATTTCGAGGCGTAGCCGATCCGGCGATGGTCCGCCGCCGAGAAGAATTTGTGCGGCGCGCCAGTGGCCTGTCTCTGCGGCAATATCCAATGCAGACATCTTATCGCGGCTCGTCAGTCGGTTTCGGTTGGCACCTGCATCGAGCAAAACGCGCAGGTAGTCCTCCTGTCCAAGCCCAGCGGCAAGCATCACCACGGTGAGGTTCCTGTCTTCTTCCACGTAGCCGCGAAGCGACTTCGATGAAAGCAGCGCCAGAAAATCCTTATCGCATTGGGACGGCAATACAGTGTTAGGATCGGCTCCACAAGCAAGGAGCGTGCTGAAAAGAGAGGAGTTATTTCCCGCAATAGAATAGGCAAGAAACGGCACCTTCTTGCCCTCAGGCGTCGGAGGCGCTGTATGTTTGCTTAATAGCAAACGGATTTGCTCTTTTTTTTGTGCAAGCAGGGTCGCGCTAAGCGCGCGCCGCGTGCTCGTTGTCCACTTAGATGCTTGCGGTAAGCACTCGATCACGGTGTTGATGATCTCCGGATTCCCGCCGTCGAGCGCCAGTCCCAGAAGGTCCCGCCCATCAGTACACGTCGCTTCAGGATGAAAATTCGTCGAGCGCGCCAGGAGCAACTGCAACATTTCCAGATTACCATGCATGGCGGCCGCCATGAACGGCGTAAAACCGTTCTTATCGGCAAGATCAACCAGTGCACCGGCATCAACCAGCCGGCGCGCAGTTTTCCAATCCTGTTGGGATGCTGCGATTAGCAACGGCGTGCGTCCTTGCGCATCGCGCCCGTTAGGATCGACGTGTTCGATTAAGCACAGGTCGATAAGCGAATCGCGCTGAATCGTGACCGCGCGAACCAGTTCCTCGGGCGAGATGGAGATGCGTGCAGGCGGCTCAGGGCCAACCGCTATGGCCCAAAACACGATCAAAAGCAAAACGCCTGCCGCAAAGACGAATCGCCTCTTGAATGCGCGCATAAACAGGGTTGGGCCAAAGATTATACGCGCTTCGTCAAGGAATGCACTACCGCTGCGAGGAAGGGGCGAAGTCGTTTTTGAGTAAGCCGGGATTGGACGTATCCAGTTGAACGTTGCATGTTCAGTGCTGTCCAAATTCAAACCCATGCGCTTAGCCATTTTGTCCCTGTGCGCTGCACTCAGTACATCGTTTGCGGCGCAACCCGAGGCCGTCCCAACTTCCAGTGTTCCTGCTGCTGCGGCGGAGGCAGGCAAGGACGTGGTCCATCAGTTGAACAATGCTTTTGCGAAAGTGTTCGAAACCGTGGCGCCGAGCGTTGTCATTATTGAGATTTCCAAGAAGAACGAAATCAGCGAAAGCTCCCCGCTCGACGACCTGTTCTTTCAAGGACCGCCCGATGAAAACAATCCGCGGCGAAATCCGGGCGGGCCGCGTCAGGTCCAAAGCGAAGGCTCTGGTTTTATTGCGCGCCCCGACGGCTATATCTTCACGAACTTTCACGTAGTTGAAGGCGCGGACAAAATCGACGTGAAGTTGAGAGACGGACGAAATTTCCCGGCAAGTGTCGTCGGCACCGACGAGAAAACCGATATCGCTGTCATTAAGGTCGACGCCAAAGATTTGCCAGTCGTCCAGCTTGGTGACAGCGATGCTGTGCGAGTTGGGCAGTTTGCGTTTGCGATCGGCGCGCCGTTCAAGCTCGATTACACATTCACCTATGGCGTGATTAGTGGCAAAGGCCGAAGCAAGTTGTTTCAGACAGGCGGCTACTCCATCTCCGATTATTTGCAGACTGATGCCTCAATTAATCCAGGTAACAGCGGCGGCCCGCTTTGCGACATCGACGGCAAAGTGATTGGGATGAACACGCTGATTAACGGCATGAACCGCGGGCTGGGCTTTGCGATTCCAATCAACATGGCAAAAGAAATCGGGGCCGAGCTGGTTGCCGGCCACAAAATCATGCGGCCGTGGCTGGGCATTCGGATCGAAACGCTCGGTGACGATCCGACAATTCGGGATTTGTTCAAAGGCGCCGACAAAGGCGTTGTGGTGCGCACGATTGAGGCTGATGCGCCCGCCTCCAAAAGCGATTTGCGCCCGTTCGACGTAATTACCCAGGTGGATGGAACGCCCATCGAAACAGACTCGCAACTTCAGCACGAGATTCTGAAAAAGAAGATCGGCCAAAATGTCCAGCTCACCGTGTGGCGCAAAGGCCAGACCATAAAAGTTCCCATCAAGACCGGTGAATTACCTAACGAGATCGCGCGAGCGTCAAATGAACCGCCCCGGCCCGCACAGCCAGAGCGGCAGGAAGTCGGCAAATTTGGATTGTAGGTGCAGGAATTGACCAAAGATGTTGCCGAACGTCTTCATCTCCCCGTCGAAAAAGGTGTGGTTGTCACCGATGTAGAGGACAACAGCATTGCTGCGGCTCAGGACATTCAGCGCGAAGACGTCATTACCGAAGTGGACGGCAAACCAGTGACAAACGTGCAATCATTCCGCGAAGCGCTGAACAAAGCCGACCCGAAACGCGGCGTCCTCCTGTACCTCGACCGCAAAGGCAGCAAGACTTTCGCTGTGCTAAAAGCCGGCGGCTAGGTTTTTCGGCTGCCGAAGATTACAAGGACGATTCCGCCGACCAAACAGATACCGCTCGCGATCGGGGGAAAAGCGATCCCATGACTCTCCTTGTGAGTGATTTCAAGTGGGCCTAACTGGGCGTCTTTCTTTTGTGTGGTCCAACCCAAACCGCCCCAGGCAAAGCCGATCACGCCGACAATGATCAGAACGATGCCGATGATTACGGCTGGTTTCACGATGCCGAGCTTACAATGGCCGGCGGCCTGAGATTAACTGAATGATCAGCACCACAATCGCAATCACGAGCAGGATGTGAATGAATCCGCCCAGCGTGTAGGAGCTGACCAGTCCAAGCAGCCAGAGCACCAGCAAGATCACAAATATTGTCCAGAGCATAGAGGTTTCCTTTCGGTTAAGTCATACCTACCTTCGCGCGAGGCAGTTCTGCTGCGCTTATCGAACGCGTAAATTTTCTACAACAGTTTGGCGCTTATGGTTTGATTCGACGACTAGTTCTTGTCGATCTCGCCAATGCTATCACGCAGATTCCACCCGCTCGCTTCGAGCTTTTCGCGTGCGGAGTCGTAATCGCACTGGGCCAACTCAGCAACGACTCGGACGGCGCGATCGCGCAATTTGGTGCTTGTGGTATGCAGATCGATCATCAAATTGCCGCGGATTTTGCCGAGCGCGACCATGGCGCCGGTGCTGATGATATTCAGTGCAATCTTGGTCACGGTGCCTGCTTTCAAGCGTGTAGATCCGGCTACAATTTCGGGTCCAACCGAGAGAGTGATCACCAGATCGAAGTCGCTGTAGCCACGGCCCTGTGGGCCGTCGCGTGGACCGGCCACAGGCCGGTGGCTACAATGCGGATTGCAGGTGAGCAGAATCGTCTTTGCGCTTAACTGCTTTGCGCAGGCGAGCGCGCCCAGTACAAATGGCGTCCTGCCGCTAGCCGAAATTCCGATCACAACATCGCGATCTTTTATTCGTCGCTCGTGCATAGCCAATGCGCCGGCGGTTTCGTCGTCTTCCGCGCCCTCCGCGCTGCGATACAGCGCAGTTACGCCGCCCGCGATTACTCCCTGCACAAGTTCGCGCGGCGCGCCAAAAGTCGGTGGGATTTCGCTCGCATCGAGCACGCCAATGCGTCCGCTGCTCCCCGCGCCGACATAAAACAACCGGCCACCATTTCGCAGCGATTCAGCCACAATTTCAATCGCTCTGCTTAGCTCAACAACCGCGGCGCGCAACGCCTCTTGAACGCACTTTTCTTCCTCCACAAAAACTTCGACTAATTCTCGTCCGCTCATTTTTTCCAGATTCTCCGAGCGCGGATTGCGCTGTTCGGTCAGCGCCGCCGCCAGACTGTCAATTTCGGTCTGGGAGGGCTTTGCCTGGAAACCAACGTGATCGGACAGCTCGGCTGCGAGCCACGCCGCACCAAGCTCTGGCACGCGTTCCGCGATTGCCACGCGAGCATCAGGCAAATTCTTTTTCAATCTGCGCCGAAACGCGTGGGTGTAGATCGAGTCACGGTAGAACAGGCCGCCAATCAGCACGACTTTTGGCGCAAGCAGATGCAGAGCGGACGCGACGGCCTCGGTGTATTCGCAGAGGACACGCGCACCTTCTTCGATGATCTCCATCATGCGCGCATCACCCTCAGTTGCAGCTTCAAAAACCACCGGCGCCAGCTTCGCGATTTCCATCTTGTCCGCCGTCTGGACCCAGCGAACCAGTTCATCCAGATTGTTCAACGAAAGCGCAGGCAGGATTTTCGCGGTGAATTGCATCTCGCCGTGATGCAAATCGTGTTCCCTTAACACCAGGCGGAGCGCCTGAATGGAAAGAGAATAACCGCCTCCAGCGTCGCCCAAAATGTGGCCCCACCCGCCGGCTCTCTCGACCCGATTATCGCGGCGTCCCGTAACGGATGACCCGCTTCCGGCATTGACGACGATACCATCTCCGTGATCGAGGGCCGCTGCGAGCCCGGAGTCGCGGTCGCTGCCCGTGACGATTTTGGCGTTTGGCCAGACCTCGAGACACATTTGCCTGAGCAAGCTACGATCTCCCTCTGTGCCGCAACCGGCAAGGAAAACTCCCGCGCGATCGATTTGCTTTGGCAGCTCAGCAAGAATCACGCGCAGACGCTCGGGCGTGGTGAGCCTGAAATTCGACGGGGGCAGTTTTCCCTGGTCGATAACGCGAAATTCCCAGCTCGCTGCATCCACTCCGGCTACAGGTTCTACCAGCACCCAGGCGGTTTTCGTGCCACCTCCTTCGACCCCGAGGATCTTCTCACTCGGTTTCATCGCTTCTTATGTTTAGCTGTTTTTGCGGAAAATTGAAAGGTGGATCGGCTTCTCCGGAGAAGATAGCAATGCGTTGAGAACAACGCGTTCCGCCTTTGCTGAGAATTTCGTCCGCTCGTATCGTGCAGAATGACAGTGGACGAGAAGCAAGCCGCAAAGCGTCTCGAGCAGCTGCGAGACGAGATCCGGAAGCACGACCGCCTCTATTACGATGAAGCCACGCCGACCATCAGCGACCGCGAATATGACCGGCTTTACAAGCAATTGGTCGATCTGGAGACTCAATTCCCTGATCTTGTTACGCCGGACTCACCCACACAGCGTGTTGGCGGAAAACCGTTACAAGCCTTCGAGCAGGTCCCGCATCTCATTTCGATGCTCAGCCTCGATAACACTTACTCGGAACAGGAAGTGAAAAATTTTCACGCGCGCATCCAGCGACTCTTGCCTAACGAAAAAATCCCAGTGGTGATCGAGCCAAAGGTGGATGGCGTTGCGGTTTCGCTCATTTACGAGAACGGAAAGCTGCGACAGGCGGCCACGCGCGGAGACGGAAACGTCGGCGACAATATCACGCAAAATATCCGGACAATCCGCTCAGTGCCGCAGCGCCTGCGCGACGGCGCGCCGAAACTTCTGGAAGTCCGTGGTGAAGTCTACATGGACAGGAAAGGCTTCGAAAAACTTAATGACGAACGCAAGAAGCAAGGGCTGCCGCTGTTTGCAAATCCCCGCAACGCCGCGGCGGGTTCCCTCAAGCAACTCGACCCAGCGATCGTAGCGAAACGCCCGCTCGGCGTCGTGCTTTACGGAACCGGAGCAACTGAAGGAGTGGATGTCGATCTTCACTCCGAAATTTTTCCGCTGCTCAAGAAGCTGGGCCTGCCTACCACCGAGCGCTGGTGGCTCGCCGAGTCAGTAGAGGAAATTTTGGACGCGATTCACGAACTGGATGGCATCCGTCACAACTTTGCCTATCAAACCGATGGCGCGGTCGTGAAAGTCAATTCGTTTGCGCAACGCGAGCGCCTCGGGTTTACGGCAAAGTCACCGCGCTGGGCGATCGCGTACAAGTACGCGGCGGAACGCGTCGAGACGCGTTTGAACGACATCATAATTCAGGTTGGTCGCACTGGAATTCTCACGCCAGTAGCGGTGCTGGAGCCCGTGGTTGTGAGCGGAAGCACCGTTGGCCGCGCGACGTTGCACAACGAGGACGAAATCAAGCGCAAAAATATCCGCATCGGCGATACAGTGGTGATCGAGAAAGCAGGCGAAGTCATTCCCGCAGTCGTGGAGGTAGTGAAATCGAAACGCCCACGTGGTGCTGAGCCATTTGATTTTTCGAAGCACATCCATGGCAAATGTCCGGTGTGCGGCGCCCCGATCCGGCGCGACCCGGAATTTGTCGCGTGGCGTTGCGAAAATCTTCATTGCCCGGCGCAGACGACACGGCGCGTGGAATTCTTCGCAGCGCGCGGTGCGCTAGACATCGAAAGCGTGGGCGAAATTGTGGCGGACAAACTGGTCGAGCGCGGATTGGTGCGCGAGCCGCTCGACCTTTTCGAGCTAAAGGTCGAGCAACTTGCCAAATTGAATCTAGGCACCGAGGAAGCGCCGCGTGTTTTTGGTGAAAAGAACGCCACCAAAGCGATTAAGGCGATCGAACGCGCCAGAACCTTGCCGCTTTCGCGTTGCCTTTTCGCTGTCGCCATTCCCGACGTTGGAAAAACCACGGCAACGCAGCTCGCCCGGTTTCACGATGGGATCGAAGACGTCGCGCATTCGCGATTGCTCCGCGACGTTTTGGATTATCACGAGAAGCGGGATCAAGGAGAATCAGGCAAGGAAATTGCAGAACGATTAATCAAAGCCGGTTTTGCTAAACCGTCGAAGAGCAAAGCGGAAAAGAAGCGCATCGTGACAGAAATCGGGCCAGTGGTTGCCAAAAGCGTCCTCGACTTCTTTGCTTCGGCTACAGGCAAAAACATTTTGCGACGCCTGAAAGAACTCGGAATCGAGCCGAAGAGCGAAAGAGTTTCAGCAAAAAAAGCGGCCGAATTGCCGCTGGCGGGAAAAACATTCGTCTTGACCGGGACGCTGCCTTCAATGACGCGCGAAGAAGCTACGGAGAAAATCGAAGCGCTCGGTGGTCACGTCACCGGCAGCGTGAGCAAGAAAACCGATTACGTTCTCGCGGGCGCCGAACCGGGTAGCAAATTCGATAAGGCTAAACAGCTCGGCGTTCCAATTCTCGACGAAGCCGAGTTTCGGAAAATGCTGTAAACACGCCGTTAGGCGTTCGCATGAGACTCTAGGGCGTTTGACTCGTTCGATCCCGCTCCCTCGCCCGGATGGGCTGCCCGTCTATGTCACTCGCGTCCCACGGCTCCATTCTGTGAAACGCCTGAGCCAGCGTTATTGTAACCGCTTAGCGCATTGGTAGGGCGGGCAGTCCTCTGCACGCCGCTCGGGCCTGCGGGCAATGGCGCGCACGGAGTGACGCGCCCTACCTGCGCACGCTGTCACAATGGCGCGTCGGCCCCGCAATCTAGTGAGGTCGCGGAGTCGGGTGCGGCGGCGGAGTGGGATGAGGCCTTACAGTTGGCGTTGGCGTGGGTGCTGGCGGTTGAATCGACGATTTGCGCGCCGCCCCTCTGCGGCGAACGGCGGTAGCAGCGAAATTTTTAGCGACTCAGAGTCAAAAAGATTGCCTCGGCGAGGACGCCGAAACCAGCACGCGCGGCGCGTGCGCTACCCTACGGCGTGCGTGGCACCTCTTCTGCGCCAAGAGAAAGCGGAATCGCCTGATTCGCAGGCGAGTCGGGCGAGGCGAGCAATACCCCACTCCGACTGGCTGGATGAAGAGTGGCCTGCACATGGAAAGTTAGTTTTTGTTCACCACGGACCACCGTGATCGGGACGGTGTCGCCAGCAGTGATGAAGAAGGAAGCATCCAGCACATCTTCTGGCTGAGTCACTTTTTTCCGGCCGACTTGTAACAGAATGTCCCCAGGCTTGATCCCGGACCGGGCGGCCGGCGTGTCCTCCATAATCTGCGTCATTTCCGCGCGGGAACCTTCCACTGGTTGAGGCGCCTCCGAAACATTGATCCCGACCCAGCCGTGTCTGGCCTCGCCAAAACGAACGAAATCGCTGCGGATTTTTTCCGCCGCTTCGATCGGCACCGCATAACACGCCGAGTTGTTCTCGAGCCTGCTGACCACGATGCCAACAACCTCGCCTTTCATGTTCAAGAGCGGCGCCCCTGCTTCACCGCGTTGTGTGGGAAGATTCACGCGCAAATGCGTCGTTGAAAAATAGCGGCCGAGGTACTTTTGATCGAATCCCGCGATCATTCCGCAGTTGGGCGTTTCCGGCAGATCCAACGGATAACCAATCGCCACGACAGGCGTTGCCACTCCCAGTTCTTCAGATTTCCCAATTGGCAGAGCCGGCGTGGCCGCATCTATTTTTAGCATGGCTGTCCCGCTGCGGATGTCCGCCAGAAGCTGACGCGCCGGATATTTTTTACCGCCGAATTCGATCGTGAAATTTCCTGCTTCGCCTCCAACTGTGTATGCGGTGTAAAGCGTGCCGGTGGGGTCAACGAAAAATCCGGTACCGCAAATTTCGCTGTGTTCGTCGACACCATGAATCTTCACCACCGCTCTGGCGGCGCGCTGGAAGATGTCTTTAAGCTGATGGCTGATTGCTGCAGTCGACTCCGCCTGCGCAACGGCGCGCTCCAAAAGTTCCTTAGTCTGATCGGTAGTTGGCGCAGCGGACTTCTCCTGCGCGAAGAGAAAACTCCCGCCTGAACAGAAGATCAGCGCGAGTGCAACTATGCCGCGCTTAGAATCTGAAAGTGGGCTCATAACTCACGGGGACGCTATCGAGCACGTAACGCGGTGGGGCGGCTCGGTGAGTCTGGGCGCTTTCATGAAAACTGCGAACCGGCTGCGTCCTGAGAATCTGCGTGGCGACCGGAGATGCAAGGTTCCATTCTCCTTCGGCACTCGCCGGCACCGATATGGTTGGCGGACTCTGGAGAGCGACGCGAGCCGTCTCGGGTTGCTGATAAATCTTGAGTGAAATTATAGCGGCACAAAGCAGGACCGCCGTGACGGCAGCAGGATATGACGTCAATGAACGAACATTCAGCTGCAACATGAAATTGTGAGCGCGTTCCAAGCAAATTCGCCAAAGCGGCTGGCGAAGCAATTCATCGCGCTGCCGTCGATGAAATTCGTGCAGGAAATTTTCAAAATATCCAAGCGGCGGTTGCTCGTAGCGCTTCAACCGAAGCAGCCTTGCGATTTCGCTATCGTTGAATTCGTCCATTTTTCAGAGCTGATTAAGACACGGGATTTTTTCGAAATTCGTCCAGGTAATTTTGCAGCTGCCGATTCGCATAGAAGAGCCTCGAACGTACTGTTCCTTCCGAGACACGCAAGATTTTACTGATCTCCGCGTGGGGCATCCCCTGAATATGGAACATGGTCACCACGGCTCTGTGTTCATCAGACAATTTCATCATGGCCTCGTTCAATCTTCGCTGCAGCTCGGAGAGGTCCGCTTCGCGCACCGGACTGCTCGTCGCCGTCAGTTCCAGGAATTCCTTATCGTTTTGGATGCTCGCGTCCACGTCATCCAGACTCAATTGAAATCGTCGGCCGCGCTTCTTGAGAAAATTCAGCGTCATATTTACCGCGATGGAATGAATCCAGGTGTAAAAGGACGATTTGCCGCGGAACCCGCGGATCGCTTTGTAGGCTTTGGCAAAAATATCCTGCAAAAGATCGTTCGTATCCTCGTGGTTCGAGGTCATGTTGTACACAAGGCCGTAGAGACGCGGCGTGTATTTAATGACTAGTTCGTCGAAAGCGGCGGCATCGCCGGACTGCGTGCGCTTCACCAACTCCTGATCTGGGTCGGTTCTCGGCTGGTCCATCGCGTTGCGCTTAGATTTAGCACGAGCCTCGAGACCGGACGACAACAAATCAGAGATCCGGCGAGCAGGGAGTGCGACTGAGGGATTCATCTTTTCTTCACACGCAGCGATGCGGATCAGCGCCGGTCGCGCAGGGAAAGCAGCCAGAGCAAGTTACCCAGCGCAGCGATAAATGCAGCCACGTAAGTGAGCGCGGCCGCGTTCAAGACGCTGTTCACACCGGCAGCTTCCTGGCCTGGCTGCACGATTCCCATTTCACGTAAAATAATTTTCGCTCGACGTGAAGCATCGAACTCAACCGGTAACGTAATCAATTGGAAAACTACCAGGACCAGGTAGCAGTAAATTCCGAGCGTAATCAGACCGGTGATCCGAAAGAAAAGGCCGCCGATAATGATGAACGGCAACATTTGTGACGCGATCATTGTCACGGGCACAATGGCCATTCGCGCTTTCAACGGCGCGTACGCCCTGGCGTGCTGAATGGCGTGACCGGTCTCGTGCGCAGCAATGCCCAGCGCCGCGACCGAAGGCGTATGATAAACGTTGCTCGACAGGTGCAGTTTCTTGTCCCTCGGATCGTAATGGTCCCCAAGAAAATCGTTTGTCTCCACAACCTCCACATCATGTATTTGGGCCGCCTGCAGAATTTCCTGCGCGCACTCCGCACCGGTGATGTTCGAGCTTGCCCGGACCTCGCCCCATTTTCGGAACGCGCTGGTCACGCGAATCTGCGCCCAAATTCCCATGATCAATGGGACGCCGATGTAGAGCAGCCAGTGAGATCCAAGACCGAAACCGTATGGATAAAACATGTCGATCTTAATCTAACGCGCCAAAGCGACTTGTCACTTTGCGGGCTGGAACAATTAGACGCACAATCGGGTGCTTCGTTCATTTGGTGGATCGGCTTCTCTAAAGACGATGCTAAAGTCGGCGCCGAAGCCGCAATATTTTTGCCAACGCGTTGAGGAAAACGCGTTCCACCTAAATTTCCAGTTGTTTGGGAAACCGCGATAGAATTTTGCAGCCCGTTTTCGTGACCAGAACCACGTCTTCCAGGCGGACTCCGCCGAGCCCGGGATAGTATAATCCGGGCTCAACCGTGAGCACCTGCCGATCTTTTAAAACCACTTTTTGCAAACGCGGATGCTCGTGAATTTCCAATCCAAGCCCATGACCGGTGCCATGAAAGAATCCCACTCGTCTGCCCTTGCGAATCTCGGTCGGCAAACCGCGGCTGGCGAAAAATTCCTGGATCGCCTTGTGAATCGTCATCCCGTCAAGGCCAGCTTTGATTCGCCTTAACGCCAGCGCTTGCCCAGCTTTCACCGTTTCCCAAAGTTTTCGTTGCGCCTCGCTCGCGCGCCCCCGCAGCACTGTGCGTGTCATGTCGCCAAAATATCCGGTCTTTGCTTCACGTGGAAAGACATCCAGAATAATCAACGAATCCGCGTACAGCGGTCCAAAGCCGCGCTCATGCGGATCACACGCCTGATCGCCACCTGCGACAATTGTGCCACCGGGAATCCCGCCCGCGCGCAAAATCGTGGAATCAATCTCGGCCCGGAGCATTTCGGAAGTCAGCGTTTTACCATGCCAACGCAATCGTTTTCCGGAGGCCGGCTTCGATTGCTTCAAAACTTCAATTGCGCGTTTGAGCCCTTTTTCCGTGATCCGCAAGGCACGTCCCATCATTTTGACTTCCTTGTCCGATTTCGCTTCCCGTTCCGGCCAGAAAATTCCGTTCGTTGCGCGGACACGGATTTTGTTTGCCGCAAGTTCCTCCGCGTAGCGAAGCGGGAAATTTGCGGGAACGATTGCGGATCTTACGCCGCGCTTCTTGAGAAAATGGGCGAGAACTTTTTCATAGGGTGGTGCCTTTTTTGATTTTCCCTGCACTTCGTTCTCAAACTTGCTGAACATGACGAACTCATCCGCGTGAGCCTGTTTGCGGCCACGATCGATTTCCAAATCGCTCAAGACCAGGGTGCGTTTGCCGTTGCGCTCGAGAAAAATGAACGGATCAGGGGCCCAAAACTTCGTCGCGTAAAGCATGTCGGGATCGGTCTCGCTGGCCGCGACGATGAGACGGGTTTCGCCATTTCGGATTTCGGATTTTTGATTTCGGGTTTTAGTTTTCATTTAACTCCTCCGCACTACTTCCAGTTGCTTTCGCAAAATCCAATGCAGCAGCACCAGCAGCGCAAGCGTGGATGCAATTAGGACTATCGTATTGAACGTAAACACGCCAAAGGTCATTCCGAAATAACGTTTCTGCAGGCCGAAGAACACGTTCGGTTTCTTGCCGCGCCGATAATCGTTCTGTTCCATTTCGGCCTTTGAGATCAGGTCGGACACCTTTTGGTTAACATAGATTTGCTCGGCCGTGACCGGGCCGTTCGCGTCCTTAAAGAGCGAGCGATCGAATCTCTGTTTCCCGGCGATGACGGGGTCGACGAGCTTTAGATACCGAGCGATCTCCTTCGCGGAGTGCGCTTCGAGCCCCGAGAGCAATGCCAGCACATCCTTTAAGTCATTAAGACGTCCGCGTTGCTCTGCCGTGTTCGCTTTGGGCGCGAGCATTTGAATTTGATCATTAGTGCGGTCTTGCTGCCGCGTGAGCGGATTGAGTTTGCTCTGAGCGACAATCATTTCTTCGTACGACCAGCGCATGGCGATGAACTGGCACACAAGTGGTACCTGTAGTTTGCTCTCGGTCTTCAGTGTCTTGTCCGTGCTCGGATGTTCGGAAAGCCAATGTGAAAGCGAGTAAAGCAGACCAAGGTTCCGGTTCATGTCTTCGTACTTGATGAGCGCGCCACCCATGATGATCTGCGGAATCAAAACGAGCGGGACGATGTTGGCCGCCGTTTTCGGGTCGGCCACCAGCGAAGAGATGAGCAGACCCAGCGCCACGCCACTCATCGCAGTCATGAACATGATCCCCAGATCTATCCAGAACATTCCCCGGATTTGGAGGAGGGAATTACCGATCAGCACAAAAAGAATGCATTGAATAAGGGCAAACACCCCGAGCGTGAGACTCTTTGAAATGATGTAGTAAGACAATCGAACCTTGATGTTGCGTTCGCGTTGCAGCACAGGCCGATCGCGGATGATGTCGTCGGCGCTGTTAGTCAGGCCAAGGAACATCGCGACGATCAGGCCGAGAAATAAAAACGTCGGAATGTGATAAGCAGAAGCGAAATCGTATGTCCCGTTCTCCGAATAGCGAAGGATGGTAGCGATCAGCAGCGCGAGCACAGGCGAAACCCCGATCGTGATGACAAGGTTGGCGCGATTGCGCAGTTTGCTCAGAAAAGAACGGCGCAACAGCGTGCGAAATTGCGTCCACTCATCATGCCAGCGGAGAGGGAGCCGCTTTCTTTGAACCGGCGCGACCGGTAACGGCGCGGCCGGCTCCTGGAGCAGGGAAACTTGCTTGACGTCCTGGATTAATCGGAACGCCTCGTACTTGTCGCGCCAGAATTCCGGCGAATAACGGCGCGACGCAACGAGCTGACCGCGGCTGTTTTCTTCGTAGATGATATCGCCACTTAAATCGCGCAGGGGCGTCTCCAACACATCAAAAATGAATTCCGGTCGGGTTGTTCCGCAGGACGGACACGCGCCCAATTCCGCCCCGAACTGGTGTTGGTGTTCCGCCTCCGCAAAATAGCGCAGCATGTCGGACGGTGTCCCGAAAAAGACCAGGCGCCCGCCTTTGTCGAGCAGGATCGCCTTGTGAAACATCTGGAAAATTTTCGAGCTTGGCTGGTGAATCGTGACGATGACGATTTTGTTGTGCGCCAGCCCGCGGATGATCTCCATGACGTGCTCAGAATCTTTTGAGGAAAGGCCGGAAGTCGGTTCATCGAACAGATAAACATCGGACATCCCAATCATATCGAGTCCGATGTTGAGGCGTTTCCGCTCGCCACCGCTCAGCGTTTTGCTCTCCGGGCTGCCGACGACTGCATCACGCCGTTCGCCCAATCCGAGCTCAATTAGTTTTGCATCGAGGCGCCGGCTGCGATCGCGTCGCGAGAGGTGCGGTGCGCGAATCGCCGCCGCAAACAGCAGGTTTTCGCCGATCGTGAGATGTTCGTCGAAGGCGTCCTGCTGGGGCATATAACTGATGTACTGCTTCAACGCGTCGAGATTCTGGTAGAGCGACTGTCCATTGAGGATGACATCTCCGCTGGTCGGCTGCAGCTGGCCGGCAAGCACTCGCAGCAGGGTGCTCTTTCCCGAACCGCTCGCGCCCATCACGCAAACAAGCTCGCCACGTGTGACGTCAAATGAAATTCCCTCCAGGCCAATCTCGCCTTTGCCGAAACGGTGCGTGACTTCATTCACTTCCAGAGTGCGAATGATATTGCGCTCTTCCTCGATGATTCGTTCCGAAAAGCTGCACCGCAGAATTTGTCCCACGTCGATTCGAATCGTATCACCGTCCTTGAGCTGCGCGGTCGTGCGCACGGCCTCGTCGCCAACCATGATCGGCCGATCCGCTTCGACGACTTCGAGGACCCCGACCCGCTGATCGTAGTCGCAGAAAATCTTCAGCACCACATCGCCGCTTGTGCCCGGCGACAGCAGAATATCGTCAGCTTCGAGCCGGCTCGGGTCGTTCGACACCAAATATTCCGATTTGGAGGCTTTGAGCCTCGACCTGTGTGCCGGCTTTCAACCTGACTCCGTTGAGCTCGGCATTCACATCCCGCAACGCCTTCACTCGGACGTTCAATCCAAAGGTGACCCGAAGTGCGCTGTCACGCGTCCGCGAGCGTTCCAGTTCCACTTGATCCGATTCCTTATTTACACGGATGAAAATCTGCGGGAGCGAAACGTTCTTCTTGGCGTTAAAATATTGCGCCAGCTCCTGGTAGCTGAGAACCTGGTCGCCCACCAAAATGCGCTGGCCAGGATAAATTCGGCAGAAACCGCCGCGCACCAAGGGTCTCCCGCGCACCGAAACGTTTTGGCCGCTGTAATTTTTCAACAAAATCAGATCGTGATAACGAAACGCCATCAGGTGATCGGTTTCGCTGAGATTTTTCAGCATTACATCGGCCTTGCCGTTAGCGCCGAAGGACAGCGATTCCAGCGGTGACGCGCCATGCTGATAAATCGATGGGTCCGAGTCCTCCGACGCGTTGAGTTGATAAACGATGTCGATCGCTTGCGCAGCCATGCCCATCTGCGACATGAACGAATAGAAGGCAACCACCTGTTCCTGTTTCAAACCAGCTTGCGAGATCAGGTCGTAGAGCTGCACCCCGAGCATGATCTTGCGTTCGGTGCTCAGCTGCGCGCCGAGTTTTTGGGCCATGGCGGCGAGGTCCTGCTGCTCGTAAAGCGCTTGCCGGAACAACTGTCGTAGTTCGGAATAGACCGCTTCCGGATAATCGTAACGCAGGAAACCGAGGCTCGAGTCGATCTCTTCCTCAAGTATGACCCCGTCAGCTTTGGTAAAACTCGCCAGTACCTGGATCAACAAGGGCAACAGATTTGGCCCCTCCGAAACGCTGCGGGGCTTGCGCATCGCCCGGCGCATCCAGCGCCGGCCAGTTCGTCGCACCCGATATGCAAAGGGGGTCACCCGCTGCACAGCGCGGTCGATCTTATCTGCCACTGATGAAACAAGCTCTGTCATGTTGATAGGCGGATGCGAATTTTACCCGAAACCGGCAAGCGGCGCAATGTGCAGCCTCGAATATAGAAGTAGACCAACTGACGAAATCCGAACGACGACGATCGAACAAATGACTAATGACCTATAATCAGCGTTACCCGCACGTGCCAGCTGCCATTTTGCATTGGCAATTTGTTCATGTTAATTTTTAACCCCGTTAACAGTTATTATGGCTCAATTCGATCGCAACCCGCAAAGGGAAAATAAGCCCCGGGGAAACGAACCCAATTTCAATTGGCGCGGCGTCATACTTATCGTGATCGCTTTTAGTCTGATTGCGATGGCGATGCTCTTTTACCGCGGCGGGATGCAGCCGGTCGAAGACGTGCCGTATAACCGTTTTCTCGAGCTGCTGGAAAATAAGCAGATCGTGAACGACAAAAACTATCCGCTCCAGCTGGTGGTCGAGGACGGCCGGCCCACGCAAACCCTGCGCGGGGCTTACATCCGCCAGGGAGTAGGGCCAGCGCCATCGCAGCCGGTGCCGTTTCGAACCACAGTCTATCTGACTTTCACAAATAATTTGCAGGAGAAACTTGCTGCTGCGGGCATGCAACCGGCCATCAAAACGGAATCAAACATGCTCGCGCAGACTGTGGTCGGTTTCCTGCCGATCGCTCTGTTTTTGCTGGTGCTTTATTTCCTGTTTCGCCAGCAAATCCGCATGGCCGGAAAAGGCGCGCTTAATTTCGGCAAATCGAAGGCGCGCATGCTCGCCCGGGACAAGAACAAGATCACGTTTCGTGATGTCGCCGGTGTCGAGGAAGCAAAGGACGAAGTGCAAGAGCTCGTCG
>QHOK01000186.1 GCA_003218755.1 Verrucomicrobiota bacterium | reverse complement strand
CGCGTTTACCGGATTGCCGGTCGGCGCGTTCATCGCCATTCTGATTTTCTTGTTCCTGCTCATCGAGGGTCTTGTCTGGGCGTGGGGCAAGGGTTGTTTGCAATGGGGCGTTAGCGGCGGCGCTGGTTAAAAGAGTTAAAACAGTTACATTGTTACATTCGACATGCGCGATCACGCGTTGTGACGAGCTAACTTTGTAACTCTTGTAACTTGAAAGCATGAGCGAAGGGCAAATGGACGAAGCACTACGCCGCGAACTCCAACGGCAGGGAGTCTGGGTGACTTCGATGCAGGAGCTTTACAACTGGGGACGCAAGAACTCGATCTGGCCGCTCCAATTCGGGCTGGCCTGTTGCGCCATTGAAATGATCGCAACGGCAGCATCGCGCTATGACATCGCGCGATTTGGCGGCGAAATTTTCCGGCCGTCGCCGCGCCAGGCCGACCTGATGATTGTTGCCGGGACAGTGACGAAGAAAATGGCGCCACAAATTGTGCGACTCTACAACCAGATGGCTGATCCGAAATATGTCATCTCGATGGGCGCATGCGCGATCTCAGGAGGGCCGTTTAAACAAGGCTACAACGTCCTCAAAGGAATCGACCGCTACATTCCCGTTGATGTTTACATTCCCGGCTGCCCGCCGCGGCCGGAAGCGCTGCTACACGCGTTCATGGAACTGCAACGCAAGATCGATGAACAAAAATTGACCGGCGCAGACAAAGCCGCGCATCTTGATCCGCAACAACCGAGCGAATTTCCGGTGCCGGCATTTGGCAGGCACGACCTCGAGCCGCCGGCCAATGCAGATGTCTTTCAACCGCCGAAACTCGAGCGAGTCTGATCGTGGAGTCGCTGGAGCAAATCAAAGACCGCGCAGAAACGGCGATTCCGGGAGCAAAGATCGACATTGTGCCGAATCCCGGTCCGGCGAATCAGCCGTCGCTCTTAATCGATAACGAGCACGCGCCTGCGATCGCGAAGTTTTTGCGCGACGACGCAGCGCTGCGCTTGGATTTTTGTTCCAACGTCACTGGCGTCGATTGGCTCGATCGTGTCGCGAAAAAAACAGTGAAGGTGAAGAAGGTCGTCGATGGCGAGGAGAAAGAAGTCAATCAAACCACCGAGGAAAAAATCCCAGGCTATCTGGAAGCGGTCTATCACCTTTATTCAATTACGCATAAACACGGGGCGGTGATCATTCGGATGCGCACCGAGGACCGCGCCGCAGGCGCGCGCTTGCCGTCGCTCACACCGATCTGGCGGAGCGCGGAATTTCAGGAGCGCGAAATTTATGATCTCTACGGGATCCGTTTCGATGGTCATCCCGATTTACGGCGGATTTTAATGTGGGACGAGTTCGAAGATCATCCGATGCGCAAAGACTATGTGCAGCCGGACGATTTTGAATGGGAACCGACGCCGCATGACGACGTGCTCGCGAGAGCGAAGCAGCACTACACGCCGCGCCCGGAGCTTGATGGGGCGGAGAAAATCACGGCAGGAAGCGGCGATACGTTGAAGCGTTAAAGCGGAGAGAATGAGCGCGACCGTTGAAACACTCGAAGCAATCGAGCGGCCACCGGTAACGATGGGTTCTCGATTGGAAGGCGAGTTACTCGAAGTGTCGATGGGGCCGCAGCACCCATCGACACACGGCGTGTTTCGCATGAACGTCGCCCTCGAGGGCGAGATCGTGCGCAAGCTGAAGCCGGTCTTTGGTTACTTGCATCGCAATCACGAAAAGATCGGCGAGAACACCAGCTACCTCGGGTCGATGCCCTATACCGATCGGCTCGATTATTTTTGCTCGATGACCAACAACTGGGCCTATGCGCTCAGTGTAGAGAAACTTGCCGGCATCGAAGTTCCTGAGCGCGCTCAGTATCTGCGCATCATTCTGGCTGAGCTGACACGGCTTCAAAATCACGCGTCGTTGTTGGGCTTTCTGCTCAACGATATGGGCGCGTGGGGCACACCGCTCATGTATGCGTTCCGTGAGCGCGAAAAGATTCTCGATCTGTTCGAATCGCTCTCCGGCTCCCGTATGATGTGCGACTACATGCGGTTTGGTGGCTGTCGAGTGGACGCTGACGATGCGTGGCTTGCGCGGGCAAGGCAGATTGTTGATCGATTCCCGAAGTTTCTCGACGAGTTCGAGGAGTTGATTCTTGGAAACGAGATCGTGATCGGGCGAACGCAGAACGTGGGCAAACTTTCGGCCGATCTCGCGATTAGCGCTGGAATTACCGGCCCAATGCTGCGCGCGTGTGGCGTGAACTACGACGTTCGAAAGGTGGACGGCTACGGGTTTTATCCGCGCTTCAAATTCCGGATTCCCTTAGGCGAACATGGGGATACCTATGATCGACTGATGATGCGCGCGTTGGAAATGCGCGAGAGCGTCGAGATTTTGAAACAGGCGCTGGCGCAAATTCAGCCGGGACCGATCGTGAATCCAAAGGTGAAGATCCGCGCGTTTCGACCGCCAGTAGGCGAAGCCTATGGACGAATTGAAGCGCCGAAGGGCGAGCTCGGATTTTACCTCATCAGTGACGGCGGACCGAACCCGTATCGCTACCGCGTGCGCCCGCCGAGCTTCATTAATCTCACTGTGCTCGAAGACCTGTGCCTCGGCCACACCGTTGCCGACGTGATGGTAATTCTCGGTAGCGTGGATATCGTAATGGGAGAAGTGGATCGATGATTGGCACGGGCATACTTAAGGGCATGGCGGTTACCGCGCGAAATTTCGTCGGAAGTTATTTCGACGAGGAGCGGCTGATCACGGTGCAATATCCCGAAGAGCGCAATCCGCTTCCGGAGAACTATCGCAATTTTCCGTTCCTGCTTTACGACGGCGACGACCCGCACGCGGGATTGCGCTGCGTGGCGTGCAAGATTTGCGAGAAGGAATGTCCGCCCCAATGCATCTACATCGTCAAAAGCGACGACAAAAAGCCCGATTACATGGGCAAACCGCAGTTTTACCCGAAGGTGTTCGACATCGATATTTCGGTCTGCATGAGCTGCCAGATTTGCGTCGAGGTCTGTCCATTTGAAGCAATCAAGATGGACAAGGATTTTGAGCTGAGTAAGCGCGAACGCTTTAACCATCTCCTCCAGCGCAAAGAGGAGTTGTCGAAGCCAAACGAATATTATCACAGCATCTGCCCAACCGAAGCGGCCGACGTCGACGCAAAACTCGCCGCCGCGGCTGAAGCCGCCGCAAAAAAGAAAGCGGCCGCAGCGCCGGCGCCCGCGACGCCGCCCGCTCCGAGCGGGTCATCGTCAGCTTCTGCTTCGTCCTAAACCGCGCATCGATTTGCTTTGACCCGAACGGCACATCATCGCCGTTGCCGAAGCAGCTCAACGATTCGCGCCTGACGGGAACATTACCTTATCGGGAGCGACATTAAGCGCAGCGAGAAGTTTTTTGATCAAACGAGTTTTGACGCGACCAGCTTCACGCGGTGGAACCAGGTAGCGGACAATTGCCTCCAGCCACGTATTCTCGTTTACGCGAAAAATCACTCGTGGTCGCTCGTGAACTTCCAATTCATCGACGGGCGTACGGGCGAGCAAGTCACGAAATGTTTGCACGCGCGCTATCATTTCCTTGCCGAGCTCTTCCTCAGTAATCTTCTGCATCGTGCTGGCGATGAACTCGAGATCGGCATTGAAAGCGACATAGAATTTAATTTCGTTCCAAATGTAGGGAAAAAGCGGCCAAGAATAATTGTAAATGATTTCATCGAGCACTTTCTCATTGGGAAACTTGATCAACCGGCCGCTCGGATGATCGCCGGAAATGTATTTGCCGCCGAATTCCCACAGAGTGGTGTCGAGATACCCAACGTCGATTACGTCGCCCGTGGCTTCACCGATTTGTATGCGATCACCTACTCTGAAAGGCTGGCGAACCAGGATATAAATCCAGGCAATGAAGCTTTTCATAGGCGTTTGCACAGCAAGCCCGATGATAATTGAGCCAACGCCGAGCGCGGCAACCGCGGCATACCAATTGACGAAAATTATCGATATAGCAATGACCGCGATAGCAAGCGCGACTACCAGATGCATAATACGCTGAAGCGTAAAGCGAGTGGAAGGATCCTCGATGCGGCCCAGCGCGTAAACTGAAGTAGCCCGGGCAATGGCGAGAACGATCACGACCAGCCCTGTGCCGCGTAGAATTCGCTCAACAATACCGAGAGTTGATTGCGGCAGCGGAATCAGCTTCCAGCCGAGGATAACGTACGCCGCTACGCAACCAGCAAGGACAATTGCGTGTACGATGAACCAGAGTTTGTCCCGGCCCCCCGTCTTAACCTTTTCGGAACGCTTTTCGCCGGTGGCCCGCTGCAGCTCTTTGCGAATTTCGGGTTTCCGTGAAATTTCCTCCGGCGTCTCAGCCATCATTATTAAATCGCATTGGGCGGGGAAATGGGGTGCAACCAGACTGCGATGTCAGCCGTTGGTTGTTTGGAAGCCCCTGAAGTTCCAATCGGAATCGATTCTCAAATGTGCTGTCGAATATTGAGGTTGCGGCCCCTATCTTTGGGTTGTGAATCAACAGGATTCCCCATATTCCTTTGCTATACCCACTCGTCTTCACAAACCTATTCGGCCAAAAGCAATCTGATACGCGTTTCGTTAATGTGAAGATGCGAATCTTGGTCTCCAACGATGACGGTATTTACAGCCCGGGCATTGTGTCCCTGGCGAAGGTAGCATCGCATTTCGGTGACGTACGCATCGTTGCGCCTGATGTCGAGCAATCCTCAATGAGTCATGCTATCACGTCATCGCGGCCACTGCGGTTTAAACGCATTCATCTCGACGACTTCGACGCGTATCGCGTTAACGGCACGCCGGCCGATTGCGTTGCGCTCGGCAT
>QHOK01000185.1 GCA_003218755.1 Verrucomicrobiota bacterium | reverse complement strand
GAGGGGGCGGTCTCCGATCCTCCGTTCAATCTGCTGCGGCGGACTGGAGACCGCCGTTCCTTGCCATTGCGCATTTATTTGCTCGCAAATTGCTCAGCAACCAGGCAGAACGAGTCGATCATGAAACATTACTCACTTCTTATCGGATTCATCGTCGCCGTGACCTGTTCGAGTTTGCTCGCGCAAGAGAAAGCCAGCCTTCAGCCTAATGCGACCATCCTCAGCATCCTGCAGGGGAGCACGGGAAAAACTGTCGAGCTACGCCTGAATTGTGGAGAGAAAATTGGCGGTAAGGTCGACCAAGTTAACGACAATCTCGTCCTTCTTTCCCATCTAACCGGCGCAGAATTTTTCGACGGTTTCGTTAACGTCAAAGATATTTCGGCGGTCGTAATTCGGAGCGCGGGGAAATAGCAACTCGTTTGTCGTCTAAACCGCGCGACAATGAGTATCAACGCTGCGCGCGGCGACAACAGCATTGTCAAGCCGGGCGGCGATCGCCGATACTCACGCCATGATCACCAAAAACATCGGCATGCTCCTCCTCGCGATTTATCTTATCGCAGTTGGAATACTTACCCTTACCGGCCTTGGCATCGGCATTCTTACTGGCGTGCTCGCGCTGCTGGCAGGAATTTTTATTCTGATCGGGCGCTAGCTGCTCGAAGATCACCCAAGTAATTCCATCATCTGTGTTGCGAGCTTCGGCCCGATTCCGCTTTCTTCATGTTTGAAATAGATGAAAGCGTCTTGCCAATTTGCTCTTTGCTGACGGACGAACTCGGCCCAGCATTCGATGTCGATCGTTTGATAATCTTCGCGCCGGAGGCGGAGATAGCCGTAATTGGCGGTAATCTCTTTTGGCGTTGCGATCGTATCGGTGTCGGCGATGCAAAGTGCGATATTGCGCGATCTCAGCCGTTCGAAAATTTCCTGGTCGAACCATGACTCGTTACGAAATTCGAACGCAGCACGCATCTCCGGGAGTTCGCGCAGAAATGAGCTCAGCACATCGACATCTTTCTTGAATGTTGGCGGAAGCTGAAACAAAACGGGGCCAAGTCGTTCGCCGAGCCCGCCAGCGACTTTGCAAAAGTACTCCAGCGTGTCTGCGCAATCGCGGAGCTTTGACCAGTGCGTGATCTTCTGCGGCGCTTTTAGCGCGAACCGGAATTTCTCTGGTGTTTGCGCCTTCCAGTTGTCGATTGTTTTCGTCGCGGGAATGCGATGGAACGTGTAATTGATTTCTGTCGTCGAAAATCGCTCGGCATAAAACGGCAACATCTTCGCTGCAGGCAAATCTTCCGGATAAAAATTCCCCTTCCACTCCTTGTATTGAAAACCCGACGTGCCGATCCAGAATTTCATGCAGGGTTGAATACCAAAAATTCTCTGGTCCGGTGGAACCTTCAAGGGAATTAAAAGAATTTGCCGGCATCCACCGCGTAGGCCGCATCCGAATCTAATATGGCGGTAAGCTTTCTCGCCTGGCCCCCAAAATTAACCGGAAGAGGGAGACTTATTGCCATCGCAACTAAAACAAGAAAGGGTAAATCATGAAGAAAATGCTTTTGAGCATTGCATTGGCATTCGTGGCGCCGTTTGCGTGGGGACAAGTTTCGCAGACTACCACGACAACGACCACGACTGAAGGCAGCGGGACGATCACAGAGTTCAGTCCTGGCAGCACCATTGTGCTTAAGGAAAGCAGTGGGCCGCGGCATTATCGCTTCGGCAAAACCGTTACTTATGTGACGCGCAGCGGCAAGGTCCTGGATGAAGACACGGTGAGAACAAGGATCAAGGTGGGTGTTCCCGTCCGGGTCCACTACGTTGGCACAGGCGACAGCATGATGGTTGATCGCGTAATCGTGGAGGAAGATTAATATCTGGTCTGGTTCGTCTCCGACGCGCCTTTCTGTTCTGCCCGCGGGCGAACAGAAGGCGCGTTTTTTACAGCCGCAGCCGCTAACGTCTTTGCTCTGACTACGGCTTGCCGAGCGCGCGGATGTTTCCTGTTATTTCTGTAACAACAGGATAACCCTCGATCATTCGCGGAATCTTTTCTTCGGACTCTGGATTTTTGCGGGCGAGCATGACCCTTAAACACGGAGTTCGGCCAGCTTCAGTTGTGCCGACATATACTCCAACCACATCCGGTATCGCCAGCAGCTCCCTATCATGCGCAGCAAGAACGGCGTTAATGTCGCGGTTCGGTTTTGGCGAACTTTCTTGCGCCATGTTCTGAGGGTAAACGACCGATAGAGTCAGGACGAAAACCAGCGCGAGAAGCCAGACCGTAGCCACTGTCTTCCGCATAAATCCATACTCACATTGCTATCAGTTCCCGACCATTGCGGCACCGAGAAAATTCAGCACCTGACCAATCGGATTGGCAAATGCGGCCGAGTTGTTGCCGGCGAAAAGCAAGCCAATCGCACGCGGATTTGTGGCGACATCCTGCACAAGCAGCGACCCCGAGTCGCCTGCTCTCAGGAAAGCGTCCGAGGGATTCGCGACCACAATCTGGCCGTTGAAGGTCTTGGTATACGTGCCGCCATGACACTCGCGTGTAAAGGTTACCTGGACCGTTGCATTTAAGCCGGAAACATGACTGCGTGTCAGCCCGGTCGTGCGTCCGCTTTTTTTCACGTTTTGATTCAGCGAGGCTGCGGAGGTGTTATGTGAAATTGTTCCAATCCCCAGAATGGCGCCATCGGTGCGCACCATACCGGCAACAACTGTGGCGATGGCGCAATCGACGTTGCTCGTGGATAACGACCTTTTTTTGACAAGAGTTCCGACGGTTTGTGCGAGATTCCTGTTGCAATTCTCGTCAATCAACCCCGGCTGAATAACAGGATCACCGGTGTGGGCAATTCTATTGTTACCGCCGAGTACCGTGTCTCCTTCAAGGACGTGGCAAGCGCTCAAAATGTATTGCGTGTTTCCGATCCGCACGAGCGCGCCAAGAGTGCCCCCACAGCAGTAGCCGTTGGCGAGGTCGTACGCCCAGCCGCCAGAGGTTCCTAGCGAAATGGGTGGCGTTTGTTTTGACGTATTGCCCATCGCGCGAATCTCGTCCATCAATTCCACCCGCACTGGTGTACCGCGAACTTCGCCCGGGAGATTGCGAATCGTTTGCTCCACATTCGCTGCCTGTTGGTTGACGTAAACCGTTAATGCTGGATTGCCGGTCTCATCGAGACTGATCGCAGTTCCCAAAACTTCCGGCTGCTTCATCAGTTCGGGAGTTACGTCTTCTTGAATGACCATTAATGCCTGGACGGCAGGATGCGTCTCATCGAGAACATCCGCGGAAGGGTTAGCGAACCCGCTCGTTGCAAAGAAAACAAAAACAATCGCCGCGAAGAACTTCGCCAAGCAGTGAACATTTTGAGTAAGCGAGAACATGAAAGGGATCGGATCGGACTAAACTGCCACGTTACACATACTTTCCAGATTGCAAACGTAAAAACTTATGGTCGTCAGTTCCCCCAAGACAGCCGTCGCTGCCGAGTGGCGCGATCCATTTGAGTGAATGCCGTTCTTCGTGGCGCGCTCGTCGCAGTATTAATTTCGAGCAGTGTTCCTCCAGCTTCCGCGAAGAGAAAGGCGTCCCGGGCGCCCATTCCCCGCAAGGCGGACATTGAAGCAGCCACTCGTCTGCAGGTCTTTCTTGACCGCGCGAGTTTTAGTCCGGGTAAGATCGACGGACGCTACAATGATTTGACCCGAAAAGTGCTTGCGGTTTACCGCGCGTCCCATGGCGAACAACCGCAACCTTCCCCGCCGCCACAATCCAAACGAAAATCGAACATCGCGCCGGACGTCACCGGCCTCGATATCGCCAGCGTCGATCCAGTGTTCATTCCATACACTGTTACCGAAGCGGATCTTCAAAGCATCGGGCCCTTGCCGACGGAGCCATCGCAGCAGGCAAAATTAAAATTTCTGCCGTACCGTGATGCTGCCGATGCAATTTCCGAGAAATTTCATAGCGACATTCATTTCCTTGAACAGCTGAATCCCGGCAAATTGAAAGCAGTCAAGGCTGGCGATCAGCTAATGGTGCCCAATGTTGAGCCGTTTGAACTCGCTTCCGTAAAAGACATTAAACCCGGAAGCGAAATCGGCTCACAAGCCGCAAATGAGATGGAAGATCAAGCTGGCGCGCAAGCTGGAACCCCAGAGCAAACTGGAGCCGCACCCGTAGGGGTCGCCATAAAAATCGACACCAGAGCAAACACGCTCGAAGTGCACGAGGGTGAAAAGCTCATCGCCGCGTATCCGGTCACAGTCGGCTCCGCACAGACCGCCTCACCCATCGGTGAGTGGAAGGTGCGCCGGATCACCAAGATGCCCACTTTCCGTTATGA
>QHOK01000215.1 GCA_003218755.1 Verrucomicrobiota bacterium | reverse complement strand
TCAAAGCAGCTTATTCATTTTACGGAACTGCGCCGGATTCGGCAGACAACGTAAAGAATATCGCGTGTCCGGTTTACGGTTTTTATGCCGAGAACGACGAGCGCGTGAATGCAACCATTCCCAAAGCCGAAGAGTTAATGAAAGCTGCTGGCAAGAAATACGAGCCGGTGATTTACAAGGGTGCCGGTCACGGATTCATGCGTTCCGGCGAACCCGCCAATCCGAATATGCGCGAAGGCGATAAGAAAGCGCGCGACGAAGCTTGGGCGCGGTGGAAGACATTGCTAAAACAGCTGCCATAGTATTTTCTGTCATTCCGAGCGGAGTCGAGGAATCTCTAGCTATTTCTCTTGCGCCGCGCAGCACTGATATCCAGAGATGCCTCGACTTCGCTCGACATGACAAGTCACTGGAAATGGATGGATGTTGTGGTTGCACGTCGCCAACGTTGTGCGGCGCTCAGATAAGTGCGCAGACTCGCGCATCTACCACCAATAGACCTGCGCGATCTTCCGGTCTTTTGTCACAAGGACGGAAAACCAGTACGAATTTCCTCCCAGGCTTACTTTATAGCGTAGCACCTGGCCGTCTCCTCTGTCCTCCCGATCAGAGAAAACAAACGAGCCTACGGCGCCATGATCCGCAATCCATTTCCAAAGTGCTTTACCGGATGCTGTGCCTAGAAAACTGCGCATCTCTGGCGTCAAGGATGCGGATTCGTACTTCTCGGTAAGCAGACCGGACATAACATCCTTTAGCCGAGACGTAGTTGCAGGGTCAGGGTCCGGATTTGCCTCAGGCCGTTTCAGCACCGGCAAATCGATTCCTGCAAGATCAACAGCTAATTGATCAAGGACTCTGTCACCGTGATTGGTCAGAATGATAATCGTTATTTTGTCATTTAGGAATCGGTAAATGACTGACGAAAAGCCCGGTGTTCCGCCACTATGCTGGACGAGCCGATGACCATGGTAGCTGTCGACGAACCAGCCGAAGCCGTAGTTAAATGGCAGAGCCGCGCCATCCTTCGTTACCTGGGCGCTCCACATCTGCTCGAGGCTTGATTTCTTTAAAAGCTTTTCGCTGTAAAGCGCGGCATCCCATTTTGCCATGTCCTCGGCTGTGGAGAGAAAACTTCCAGCCGAGAATGCGATCGCCGGTAGCAGAACCGGCCGGTTCTCGAACCGATTATTTTTCCACTCATAGCCTGAGGCTCGGTTCGGCACGATCGGTTGCGGATCAGTGTTGCGGGTTGCCCTCATGCCGAGCGGCTTGAAAATCCGCTCGTCCAGGAACTGCCAGTAAGATTTGCCGCTCGCTTTCTCAATGATAATGCCGAGCAAATAATAACCGGTGTTATCATATGCCCACGTCTCGCCGGCTTGAAACTCGAGAGGCAACTTGAAAAACATCTTCAGCAGCTCATCTCGCGACGGGGTCGTTTCAAAAGCGAGATTGGTCCTGAAAACATCAAGCCAATGCGGAACGGCGACATGGTTTTGAATGCCAGATGTGTGGGTGAGGAGGTGCCGGATTGTGATGCCGCGCCACCTTTGCGGCGCTTCGGTAAAATATTTTGTGATTGGGTCCTCGAGGCGGACCTTGTCCTCTTCTACGAGCATCATAATTGCGGCGGCGGTAAACTGCTTTGAAGTCGAACCGATTTCGTAGACGGTGTCTTTCCTCGCCGACGCTTGTAATTCTAGGTTAGCGAATCCGTACCCTTGCGCTTTCGCGATGTGCCCATCGCGCACAATGGCGAGCGAGGCGCCGGGAATATGCAGCTGCCGCATCTGCGCTTTGATGTAGTCATCGATCTGATCGCCCTTGACTGAAATCGGTGCGGCAAGTCCCGCGAGCAGCGCAATTAGAATTGCGGGACATCCGACTCTCATCGGAGCCATGACAAAACTATTTTGTCACGCCTTCCAGTTCATCTGCGAGCGCGCTCGCATCGTAAACCTTACGTATGGCCTCAATGATAGCTGCCGAATCGACACTGATCGCGCGCGCTTGTGTATCGGTGTAAACGCAATCAAGCACGAGCGACTGAATGTTGCCGTCGAAAATAATCCCGACAAATTCGTTCGCCTTGTTTACTACGGGGCTGCCGCTGTTCCCGCCGATGATGTCTGCGTCGGAAGCAAAGTCGAAATGCGTTGTCAGATTGAGATTTGTCTTTTTGTCGATCCAACGCTGCGGCAGATCAAAAGGCGGTTTGTTGTCGTGTTCGGCGGAGCGTTGATATAACCCACCGAAATCGGTGAAGGCGGGGATTTGTTTTCCGTCCTGTTCATAGCCGCGAACTCGTCCGTAGGAAAGTCGAAGCGTGAAAGTCGCGTCCGGATAGCTGCTGGCACCTCCAATGGCAAAACGGGCCTTCGCGATCTCTGAATACGCCTGCTTTTTAATTTCATCCTGCGCATCGTAGATTTTTCGCGCCTCTCTCGCCGGTCCATCTACAAGGCGCGCGACATCGATCATCGGATCATGCGCTGCCTGCAACGCAGCTGCGTCCTTGTGATAGAGGTCTTTTCGCACGGCGACGTCTTTCAGTTTCGTGCCGGCGACCAATTCTACAGCGCGCGCGTGCGGCGATTTTCCGGCGAGCACCTTCTGAACGAGCGGATTGTCTGCACCAAATTGAGAAGCGAAATCGGTTAGCGAATCGGTCAGTCGCAATATTTCGTAATCATCATAGATCGGTTCGGTCGAGAAGAGCTCCAGCTCGAGCGATTCGCGCGCGCTATCGCGAAATTGCGGAATCCGTTCGCCGTTCGGTTTAGCGCGTTCCTCGATCGCGCGAGTCAGCAACCGAGCGTATTTGAAGAGATTTCCCGACAACGCTCGCGGCCCGCGATAACCGATCGTGATCGGCCGTTCTTGTTCCAAATAGTTGTACAGCGGCGCGTCTTTTGCGATCTCAGCCTGGGCGCGTTTGATTCGGTCGTAGGCAGAAATCGTCGATTTAAATTTGGAATCGCGTGCAATCGCGTCGCGCAATTTTTGTTCGCGCGCTTTGAGCGCTGACCAAATTTGCGGATCAAGCAGCCCTGCCAGATAACCGTCGTACCTCTTCCGGTTGTTTTGGTCCCCGAAAAGATCGTCGCGTGCCTTCCTTGCGTTCTCAAAAGAGCGCGCGCTGTAAGCCAGCTCCAGCACTTCGCGCCGGTAGAACATGCTCAATACGTAAGGCAGATATCGATCGCGCGTGTCGGCGAGTTCAGCCAAACTAAGTTGTCGATCCGTTTTACCCGGGCTGCCGCTGACGAAGGTCAATTCGCCGTCGCTCGGCCCGTGCGAGTTCCACTTGAGAAAATGATCGATCTTCGCGGGCTGGCCATTCTCGTAAACGCGAAAGAGACAGATATCGAGATCATAACGGGGATACTCGAAGTTATCCGGGTCGCCGCCAAAAAAAGCCATCTGCTGCTCGGGCGCGAAGACGAGCCGCACGTCGTCGTAGCGTTTGTATCGATACAAGTGGTAAGCGCCGCCCTGGTAAAGGGTAACGACATCGGATCGCAACCCGGTTTTCTCTTTGCTTTCTTTTTCAATCGCCGCGATGGCGGCGTTACGCGCGCTGGACGCCTGGTCGCTGGTCATGCCTGGTTTGACCGTGCCGTTTACGCGCGCGGTCACATCTTCAATCGACATCAGGACGTTGAGCTCGAGATCGGTCGATTTGAGTTCATCGGCTTGCGTTTTCGCATAAAAGCCGTCCCGCAGATAATTGTGCTGCGCGTCGCCCATCTTCTGCAATGTGTCGGCCCCCACATGGTGGTTTGTGATGACGAGTCCATTCGCCGAAACGAACGAGCCGCTGCCGCCGGAATTGAAACGGACACTGGCCTTTTGCAGATGCTCAAGCCACTGCGGTGTCGGCTCGAATTGATATTTTTCTTTGAGCTGTTTCAGCGGCGGCGCATTGAAAAGCCACATCCCTTCATCGGCAAGAGCGGATGCAGCGAAGCTGGTTGCGCATGCAATAGCGAACGCTTGTAATTCAGGTCCCGCAAGAAAATCAGTAAGCATCGCGCAGCATAGAACGGTGCTCTGTGGCGGACAACTCCTCTCCTAGCGCTGGTGGTCAGTCAACGTGGTGATCGCTGGCTGAACCGATCAAGTAGAGCGCGTTAGCATTTTCGAGTGCTCGGTTCCGTTTGCGCGCGCCAAGAGAACTGATCACGGCAATTGCGGCAAGCGACATGACGAAAAGGACGACGACAGTAATTTCGAGGAAAATCAACATCCCGTGCGCGAGAGCTTTCGGAGCGGGACTCATCGCTATATGAGACAGGCAACAGCGTTTTGAGGTTACAAAAAGATCGACAACGCCAGGACTGCCGCTTCTTTGAATTGACTACGGCCCGATTGCGTGAAGCGATCAGCGGCTCTTGATTGATGACGATGTTCCGGACCAAGCGTCGCAAAATCGACCGGCTCGATTTCATTCTGGCCGGGGCGCAAAAATCCGGCACAACAGCTTTGCATTATTTCTTAAGCAGGCACCCGGATATTGCGATGGGCGATCAGCAGGAAATCCATTTCTTTGACGATGATGCCCTGTTCGTTTCCGAGCCCGATTATGAGCAATTACACAAACACTATCCACTGCTAGCTCCCTCTACCCTCGCCGGTGATTGCACCCCCAGTTACATCTACCACGAGCCAGCAGCGGAACGAATTTGGAAATACAATCCGGAAATCA
>QHOK01000099.1 GCA_003218755.1 Verrucomicrobiota bacterium | reverse complement strand
AGGCGCGCTCTCGACTGCATTCGTGACCACGTTCTCGCGCCGCATCGCGACCGAAGGCGATCGCTCAGCCTGGGACCTCGCCAGCAAGGTCGCCACGCTCACACTGGTTTTCATGAGCGCGGTCTCGCTGCTCGGGGTCGTGTTTGCGCCGGTGCTCATCGACATTCTTGCGCCCGGTTTCCCGGCGGAGAAAGCGGAGCTCACCGTGGTACTCACCCGGATCATGTTTCCGTTCATCCTGCTGGTGTCGCTCGCCGCGCTGGTGATGGGAATGCTAAACGCGCGCCACGTGTTCGGCCCGCCGGCGATGGCCTCGGCCTTTTTCAATCTCGGCTCCATCATCGGGGGAGTTACGCTTTGTTACTGGCTCGATCCGCAACCTGATTGGCGTCATCCGCATTTTGGCGAGCGCGGCCTGGTGGGACTTTCCATCGCGACGTTAATCGGCGGCCTGTTGCAACTGGCGGTGCAACTGCCGTCGCTGCGACGTGTAGGGTTCCGTTTTCATCCCGACTTCAAATGGCGTGATCCCGGGGTGCGCACAATTCTCGGAATGATGGGGCCGGCGATGATCGCAGCCAGCGCCGTGCAGGTGAACGTCGCCGTGAACAGTATTTTCGCGTCCGGCTTGGGCGACGGCCCAATCGCCTGGCTGAACATTGCGTTTCGACTGATGCAATTGCCGTTGGGAATTTTCGGCGTGGCCGTCGCAACCGTAACGCTTCCGTTTCTCGCGGAACCGATCATTCAATTGATTTACCAACACGGCCGCTTCACACATGAGGCCACAATTCAAACGGCCGCCGCGCTTCGCTTTTATGCCATCGGTCTCGCCGGATATTCGGCGGACAAAGTGCTTGCCCCGGCGTTCTACGCGCTCGACAAGCGCCACCTGCCGATGTTCGTCAGCCTCACTTCGATCGCGGTGAATTTTTCGTTGAACTGGTTCTTTACTTTCCACCTTCACCTGGGCCACCGCGGGCTGGCGCTTTCGACCAGCCTGGTTGCTATCACGAATTTCTTTTTCCTTTACTCGATGATGCGCCACTACACGAAACGACTGGAGACCGGCGCGATGCTCAAAACGATTGGCAAGCTGCTCGTTGCCGGCACTGTGCTGGTCGCCATTTGTTGGTTGGCATCGGACTTTTTCTTCATGCGGTACCCGCACGCTCCAGGGTGGCAAAATCTGCTGGTGATGTTGGTTACCATCTGCTGCGGTGCGGGCGCATTTTTTAGCGCTACGTACTTGCTGCACGTAGCTGAAGTCCACGATCTTGTCGATCTGCTCCAACGACGTATTGGTAGGGGCGGTTCACCTGAACCGCCCAAGGGCGATTGAAGTCAATAGCCCTACCTTAGCGCTTGATCGAGGTCCTCGATCAAATCATCCGCGTTCTCGA
Organism: Verrucomicrobiota bacterium; assembly: GCA_003218755.1. Lineage (GTDB taxonomy): Bacteria > Verrucomicrobiota > Verrucomicrobiia > Chthoniobacterales > UBA10450 > Udaeobacter. Next base: position 15,201 of record QHOK01000099.1, on the reverse strand, counting down.
GACCGATGGACAGGCGCAGCAAACCTTCGGCTGAAGTCGTTCCGGGACCTTCGATGGATGCGCGATGCTCAATCAAGCTTTCTACGCCACCCAAACTCGTGGCCCGAATGAAGATTTTCGTCTTCGCCGTGACCGACATCGCTGCGTCGCGTCCATCTTTCACTTCAAACGAAAGCATTCCGCCAAACATGGACATCTGCCCCGCCGCAATCTCATGGCCCGGGTGCGACTGCAATCCGGGATAATGGACGCGTGCCACTTTTCGGTTTTGCGCGAGGAAGTTCGCAACCTTCATCGCGTTTTCCGAATGCGCGCGCATCCGCCATGGTAATGTGCGCATCCCGCGCAGGATCAGCCAGCAATCAAACGGCGAGGGGACTGCGCCGGCCTCGTATTGAATGCTACGGATGCGGTGAACGAAATCATCCTCTGTTTTCGCAACAACAATTCCGCCGAGAACGTCACAATGGCCGCCGAAATATTTCGTCGTTGAATGCAGGATTAAGTCGGCGCCCAGATCGAAAGGCCGTTGCAACACAGGCGCCCAGGTGTTGTCGCAAACGAAAAGCGCGCCGGCGTCGTGCACGATTTCTGCGACGGCAGCAAGATCGACAATTTTCAACAGCGGATTGGATGGCGTTTCGGACCAGGCCAATTTTGTGTTTGGCTTCAAAGCTTTTTTCACCGCGGCGAGATCGCTCATGTCCACAAAATCGGCTTCGAGTCCCCAGCGCAGAAAAATTTCGCGGATCAATCGCGATGTGCCGTAGTAGGCGTCGATGTGCGCCAGGACGTGATCGCCCGGCGCCAACGCTTGAAGGATGGACATGGTTGCTCCGGTCCCCGAGCCGAACGCGGCCGCCACTGCCCCGCCTTCGAGCGCGCTGATCCCGCGCTCCAAGGCCTCGCGGTTGGGATTGTTGTTGCGCGTGTACATGAACCCGCGCGAGTAGGTGCCTTCGATGTCGCGCTCGAAGGTGGTGGAAAGGTAAATTGGGGTGGCGACTGCCCCGGTTGCAGGGTCAATGCCGTGTCCAGCGTGAACGGCTAAAGTTTCAATTTTCATTTCGGGCGTGACCATACTGAATTTGAAACGCATTTGTCGATATTTCGTGCGTTGTAGCTTCCGCAGCCTGGGTAGCGCACGCGTCACGCGTGTTGGTGATCGCGTCTTCGCGATCACGGACTTCTCTGCTGAGACACCATTCTCTGCCAGTGGCGAGCGTTCGGAAAGACTGTTTCGGCGCGACGCCGAAACCAGCACGCGAGACGCGTGCGCTACCCAAGCCCCCGACATGTCCGCGCACTCCAAAGGTTTCGGAGTTGACGGGTCGATTCGCACAGCGCAAATAGCAACTTCCGATGGACGCCCGAGATTCGACAAATTCATCCGTGACCATTTACGACGATGAAGTTTTCCAGATGGCTTGTGAGCAGTTTCGAGTCATCGCGGATTATTTGAGCATCGACAAAAGCGACCGCGAGTGGGCGACGTATCCGAAACGCGCCGTCGCCGTGACATTGCCGGTCCACATGGACGATGGGAGCACCAAAGCTTTCCAGGGGTACCGCGTTCAACACCACATCGCGCTCGGCCCGACCAAGGGCGGCACGCGGTTCGCGCCTTCATTATCGATGGGCGAAACGGCGGCGCTGGCGATGTGGATGAGCTGGAAATGCGCGCTGGCACAATTGCCCTACGGCGGCGCCAAGGGCGGAGTGGCTATCGATCCGACGCGATTGTCGCGCAACGAACTGGAGGCGGTCTCGCGCCGTTACATGCAGGAAATGATCCCGTTCGTCGGCCCGCACACCGACATCATGGGGCCGGACATGGGCACGAACGAACAGATCATGGCTTGGTTCATGGACACCTATTCGGTTTACATGGGCTACGCCGTCAACGAAATCGTTACCGGCAAACCAGTCGCCATCGGTGGGACCGAAGGCCGGCGCGAAGCAACCGGTCGCGGCGTTGTTTACCTGATTGAACGCGCCATGAACATGCTGAAGATGAATCCTGAAAAGTGTACCGCCATCGTCCAGGGATTCGGCAACGTAGGTTCGGTGGCAGCTCTGTCGCTCGCCTACAAAAGCGGCGTCAACGTCGTTGGGATCAGCGACGCGCATGCCGCGATTTACAATCCTAAGGGAATCGACGTTAAAGCGGCAGAACAGCATATGTTGAAGAAGGGAAATCTGCGCGCGTTTGCCCAGGACGATCGTGTTGATCCAAAGGAATTCCTCACACTTCCGTGCGATATTCTTGTTCCCGCGGCGGTCGATCGAGTCATTACCGGAAAGAACGCCGGTGAACTCAAATGCCGTATCCTTGCCGAGGCCGCCAACGGCCCAACCACGCCGGACGCCGACCTGATTCTCGAAAATCGCTGGGACGAAATTTTTGTGATCCCGGACATTCTCTGCAACGCCGGCGGCGTGATCGTCTCCTACTTCGAGTGGGTGCAGGGTTTGCAGGCATTTCTGTGGACGGAATCGGAAGTGACCGACAACCTTTTCCGCATCCTTGAGCATTCGTTTGCGCAGGTGATCAGGCGAGCCAAAGAACACAAAATTTCGCATCGCACAGCGGCCATGGCCATCGGCGTCGAACGCGTCATCAAAGCCAAACAAGTGCGCGGGTTGTTCCCATGAGTCCTTTGTTGTAGCCACGTCCCTGCGGGGCCTTTGCATCGTTTTGAACAAAGACGTCCCAGACGGCGCACAGCGCCGCGGCTACAACGCCCGCATGTTTATACGACCGCAATGAAGTTTTCTCATTCTGAAGAAAAGTGGGAAGATCGACGGCTCGACGTTCTGACCGATGAGGAGAACGGTCTGCGCATCGTCGTTTCGCGTCTTGGGGGAGAACTAATCAGTCTGGCGCGAATAAACGAAGCAGGAAAATGGACCGGTTTTCTTTATCGCGACAACGATCTCTCCACACCGTCTCAGGGTTGGGCAAATCACGCGACCGTCATGGGCTATTATCTTCATCGGCTTAAAAATGGTCGCAGCCTTTATCGGGGCCGCGAAATTAAAGGCGGAAATCACGGGTTTCTTCGCTCGAAGACGTGGCGCCTCGCGGGAGTCTCCGATAAGGGCAGCGGCGCTTCATTGAGATATCGGATTACGCCGGAGGACTTTTCGCCTGTTGAATACCCGTTGAAAGTGGGTGTGGATCTCACATACAAGCTCGAGTTGAACACGGTCGACGTTCTTTTCGAGTTTCAGAACTACGAGCCTGAACTGACCGCGCATGTGGCGTTCGGATTGCATCCAGGATTCGCCGCGACTTCGTTCGAAAGCTTTCATCTTCAAATGCCAAAGGGTCTTTACCGTAGATACTTTTCGCCGGGCAATTATTTGTCAGGGGAAACGCGCGAAATCGAATTCCCCGGTGGCGAAATGCCATTTCCAAAGGACGAGTTGCCCGGTTCGATTATCCTCGAACTGGTTGACGTTCGTAGGCGCAACTTTTCCTATGTGGATCCGCCGAGCGGTCGATGGGTGACATTGGATCTTACCGGCGTGCCGTACATGACTCTCTGGTCCGACGGCGGCCCGTTTCTTTGCGTCGAGCCGTGCTGGGGCTTGACCGATCATCATGAGCAGCGCGCCTTTGAAGACAAACAGGGCATTCAAACGATTTCACCAGGAGGCGAATTGCGCGCTTCCTTCAGCATGGCCCCACAGCTTGCCTCCGCCGATTGAGCGGAATAACTAACTCCGGACCTCTCACTCCTGACCACTCACTAAAGTGCCAGCTGCTTCACTTCAGGCTCTGCTCGCGAAATCCGTTGACTATGCGGGAATGTTTCCGCCCTGCAGTCTTGCGCTCGAGTCGGCTCTCCAAAATTACGCGCAGTATGTGCGCTCGCCCGATGCGTGGATGCTCGGCGCATTCGTTCTTTCCGTTGAACAATTCGAGGCGGCCAGGCAACTCCTTTCGGAGTTCGACCCTTTGCATCCGCTGCGCGTCGCTGCGCTCGGTCCCAAAACTGCGAATGCCGACGCCTTTCTTGAAGCAGTGGAGAAAGCTGATACCGCGTTTCGTTGGTTGTCGAGCAATGTCGATCTCGTCTCGATTAGTCACCTCGAGATGTTCTTACCGCACGATGTAGATCTTGCCTCACTGGAGGAGGCGAGATCGATTTTGGGTGATCTACCAGTTTTCTGGGAAGCGCCACCAGAAAGAGTGCAACAAACGATTGCATTACTGGCCGAACACAATTCCGATGCCGACTTGGCAACCTTTGGTTACAAATTACGCACCGGCGGAGTGACAGCGGATGCATTTCCCACTTCCGCGCAGATCGCTGCCGCTCTCGTGACGCCGGCCACGCATCAACTCCCGATCAAGTTTACGGCGGGGCTACATCATCCGATCCGGCAATTTCGCGATGAAGTTAAAACAAAGATGCACGGATTTCTTAATGTGCTCGGCGCCGCAGTCCTCGCGGCGGAGCATCGATGGGATGCACACCAAACCTCGATCATGCTGGAAGATGAAAATGCAGATTCATTTTCGTTTACTGACGATTTTTTCGCGTGGCGGCAATGGAAGATCAGTATCGAACGGCTGCAGTATCGCCGGAAATTCGTGGCGTCATTCGGAAGTTGCAGCTTCGATGAGCCGCGCGACGATTTGCGCGCACTCGGACTTCTTTGATCACCACGAAGATCACGAAGTTCTTTGGAGGTGATTCCGAATTTTCTTCGTGGCCTTCGTGTTCTTCGTGGTTAAATCACGGAGATGACGTCGCCCTTGCGCAGTTTCATCGAAGTCCCGGCCGATTCGCATTTTCCCATTCAAAATCTTCCCTTCGGGATCTTTGAACCGAGAGATGGTAAGGCGCGCGTGGGCGTCGCGATCGGCGATTTGATTGTTGATCTTTCGGTTCTCGACGAGCTGGGTCACTTCCGCTCATCAGAGTTTCGGGGTCGAAATGTGTTTTCGGAGGATTCGTTGAATGCATTTCTCGCGTTAGGCCGACCGGCGTGGCGAAAAACGCGCGAGATTGTCCAACATCTTCTCTCGGCGGAGACGCCGACTCTGCGAGATGATGGCCGGCTACGCGAAAAAGTTTTTCACGCGCAAAAGGACGTGGTGATGAAATTGCCGGCGCGCATCGGCAATTACACGGATTTTTATTCGTCCTATCATCATGCGCACAACGTCGGCACGATGTTGCGCGGACCGGAGAACGCGCTGATGCCGAACTGGAAATGGTTGCCGGTAGCCTATCACGGACGCGCCAGCTCGGTTGTCGTCAGCGGAACTAACGTGCGTCGGCCGAGCGGGCAGACCAAACCACCGGATGCGGCGTCCCCGACTTTCGGTCCGACGAAAAGTCTCGATTACGAATTGGAAATGGCGTTCCTGATTGGTCCTGGCAATTCGTTAGGTGAACCGGTGCCGATCGATCGCGCCGTTGATCACATCTTCGGTCTTGTTCTTATGAACGATTGGAGCGCGCGCGACATTCAGGCGTGGGAATATCAGCCGCTCGGCCCGTTCCTGGCGAAGAATTTCTGCACCAGCATTTCGCCGTGGGTAGTTACGTTGCAAGCGCTCGAACCATTTAGAAAACCGCTGCCTCTCCAGGACCCGGAGCCGCTCCCGTATTTGAGAGCAAAAAGTAATTTCACGTTCGATATTCAGCTCGAAGCGCGGCTGCAAACTTCATTGATGGACGCGCCGCACATCATTACCCGCACAAATTTCCAAAACCTTTACTGGAGCATTGCGCAGCAACTTGCCCATCACACAGTGAACGGTTGCAATCTCGAACCCGGAGATTTGCTCGCGAGCGGAACGATCAGCGGAGCAACCGAAGACTCACGCGGCTGCATGTTGGAATTGACCTGGCGCGGCGCGAACCCGCTCAAGCTACCGAACGGTGAAACACGCAAATGGGTCGAGAACGGCGATACACTCACCATTACTGGATGGTGCCAGGGCGATGATTACCGCGTCGGCTTTGGCGAAGTGAGCGGACGAATCATTGGGAGTGACGAGTGAATAGTGACAAGATCGACCTCAAGCGGGCTGTTGTCTTTGCGCGATGGGTTTCCTGGATCGGGCATCCGTTGGTTTTCATTAGCCTGTCGGTCGCCATTATCATTGTCTTGCGACTGGCTAGCCGCGCCGGGCTCGCACTTTTCCTGACTCTGTTGGCGACGTTGATTCTGCCGATGGCACTTTTGCTTTTTTTGGGGACCCGATCAGGTCGATGGAGCGACACAGATGTTTCCATTCGGGCGGAACGTGTCCAATTTTATCCACGCGCGATTCCAATTTCGGCGATGGCCGTGATTGCACTTTGGCTATTGCACGCGCCGGCTTTGGCATTGCGCGGAGCCGTGGTGACGTTGTTTCTGCTGGTTATGGCTGCGCTGATCAATTTTCGAATCAAACTGTCGTTGCACGCGCTTTTCGCTTTTTACAGCGCGATCATTCTATTTGTGGTCCATCCGGTCGTCGGCGCGATTGCTTTCGCGCTGGCCTTCCTCGTCTTCTGGTCGCGGCTTTATCTTGGGCGCCATGACCTGCTGGAAACGCTGGTCGGCGCTTCGCTTGGCTTACTGGGTGGACTGGTCACGGCCTGGTAGAGAACCGCTGTAGCGGGGGCGGACCGGAGGGAAGGGCAGCGACAACAATGCATCAACCCAGAGGTTTCGGAGTCAATAGCGCACGCGAACCAGAAATAATCCTTCGGCGGGAGCGGCAAAACGGGCTGGGCCGAGCTTGCCGGAGTATAGCCGCGCAGTGATATCTTCGACGTGCATTTTGCCGAGGGCGCATTTCACCAGCGCGCCGACCATTAATCGAACCATCTTGTAGAGAAAACCATCGCCATCGAACTCGATCGTCACGCAGGGACCTTTTTGTCGGACGCGCACAGAATAGATTGTGCGGACCATGCTCTGTTCTGGTTTGCCGCGATTGGCAGCGAAGCCGGCAAAAGCATGAGTGCCGACAAAATGTTTGGCCGCCTTCTTCAGAACTTTGAGATTGAGCTGGCGCGCGATGTGCCAGGCGCGACGATATTCGAATGGAGGCAAAACAGGCGCTGACCAGATTCTGTAACGATAGATCTTTCCTTTCGCCGAGAGACGCGCGTGAAAATGGTCCGATACGTATTGGCAGCGCATCACGCGTATGGCCGGAGGCAGCAACGCGTTGAGCGCTTCCGTCCAACGCGCAGGCGGCAAAATTTTGTTGGCAAGATCGACGTGTGCGCATTGCGCGAGGGCGTGTACGCCTGCGTCCGTTCGCCCGGCTCCGTGAACGCGCACTGGTGCTCCGGCGACGCGCTCAAACGCGCGCTCCAGATGATCTTGGATAGTGTTGCGATGAGATTGGCTCTGCCAGCCGGCGAATGACGCGCCGTCATAAGCCACGATCATTTTCAGCCTTCGGGACATTGCAATCTAGCAATCGTTATCGGTGATCAGTGAACGGTGATCGGTCAAAATTACTAATCATCTATCGCAGATCACTGATCACTTTTGGCGGCCGCCTTCGCGGCGCGGTGGTCGAGATAACTTTGCAAAATCATTTGGGCTGCGACTTGATCTACATAGCCGCGGGTGTGCCGCGTTTTCTTGCCTGCCTCACGCAAGGCCCGGTGCGCTGCAACAGTGGTTAACCGTTCATCCCAGGTTACAACCGGACACGGCAGAATGGCGCGGAGTTTCTCTACAAAGAGGAGGACTTCGGTCGCGGCCGCGCCGATCTGACCATCCATCCGCTTCGGTAGCCCGGGGACGACGTGGTCAACTTTCTTTTCGCGGACGATCTCCAAGATGCGGGATAGCGCCTGCTCATTCGCTGGAATAGTCTCGAGCGGATGCGCCAACAACTGTAGCTGATCAGAAATCGCCGCGCCGATACGCGCTCCGCCAAAATCGAGAGCCAAAATCGGCTTCATGTCTTCGGTAGGACGCGACCGGTCCGAGCCGGACTGGTGTTAAGCGCGCCGCGTGCAATCCTCACTGCAGTTCCGGCGGAATTTTGCCGACAAGATCTTTGATCTTTTCGGCTTCGTGCCGATGGCAAACCAAAAGTGCATCCTTGGTTTGCACTACAATGAGGTCACGAACTCCAAGCAGCGCGACGGTTGTCCCATCTTCCTCGAAAACGATATTATTGCTGGAATCGAGCGCGGTAATTGGGCGGTTCGCGGCGTTTCCTTGTTTGTCCTTCTCAAAATAATTCGCCACTGCTCTCCAGCTTCCGATGTCGTCCCAATCGAAGCCGGCCTCCACTACGAGGACGCGATCCGCCTTTTCCATGATCGCGTAATCGAACGAGATGCGTGGCAGTTTACTGAAGCGCTCACGCAAAGCCTTCTCGAAATGCTCCGGAGCTCTAACTTGGGAAATGAAATCAGCCAGCTCCGGCGTGTGACGGTTGAATTCGCGGAGCACTGTAGGCACCGACCAAACGAACATTCCGGCGTTCCACCGGAAGTTTCCCTTTCGCAAAAACGATTCGGCCAGATCGAGATTTGGTTTTTCGCGAAAGCGCAGCACCCGATGAATCGCATCCTTATCGGGGCGCGTGCGCAAGTGGACCGGCTTACCTTGCTCGATGTAACCAAATCCGGGACAGGCCCATGTTGGCTTGATGCCGATGGCTACAAGCTCGCTTGTCTCCTCGGCAGCGTCGGCAGCGAGAGCGAGCGTTTGTTGAAAAGCCGCTCGGTTTGCAATTACGTGATCGGCGGGGAGAACGAGCATGACGGCTGCGTGGTCGCGGGCTGCGACCCAGCCGGTGCCGAGCGCAACGGCAGCAGCAGTGTCACGTTTAGCCGGCTCGGCTACAACATTTTCCTTTGGAAAACTCCCGAGCAATTTACGAACTGCGCTTTCCTGTTCTGTGTTCGTCAAGATCAGAATACGCTCACGCGGGATGAAGCCCTCAAGGCGCGCCAAAGTTTCTTCGAGCAGGGTTTTTTTTGAGACCAGGCGCAGCAGTTGTTTGGGGCGGGCCTGCCTGCTTAAGGGCCAAAAACGTTCACCGCTGCCACCGGCAAGGATGAGCGCGTAGATCGAATTGAGCATGTCGAAGTAAAAATGAGAGGACTTTCCTGGTCGCGAAAATTGCCGTTTCTTTTTCCTAAACGCGACGTATATGGTAGGCGATGTCTTTCCCCATATCCATTTCAAAAACTTCCGAACAGCTTCCGGTTAATCCGCTCCTTGTTGTGACCCGCACCGCGATTGGCCTTGGTCTGGGAATTTTAATGGCGGACAAAATCAAGCCGCCGCTGCGTCAGGCGGCGGCGATTGTGCTCATGGCAATTGGTGCTTTGGCGGCGGCGCCGTGGCTCGTGAAAATCACACTTGGCCAGATTAACCGGCCGGAATCCGAATGGGGCAGCCGCGCTCGTTTGCGTTCGATTCGCGGCGATTCCGGCTACAGCTCCGATTCGGACATCTACTAGGCGTCGCGCTGCGCTTGCCACTACAGAAATGCTTCGGCAACGGAGTCCGCAACTGCTTTGCCTTTTTGAGTCAGCACGAAATTGCCGTTCGATTTTCGAAGCAACCCAAGGGCAATAAACTCATTCGTTTCTTGAGCGAAACGTTTCAGCTCCGACGCGGAAACTCCGTCGCGCGTCCGCAGCGACAGTGCGATTCGCTCCATGCGTTTCATTTCGTCCGTAAGATTTTCGGTCGCTGCGCGGGGTGATTGGCCGCAAAGAACGCGATCAATGTAAGTGCGATAATCACAGACATTCTGCCAGCGTCGCATACCGACAGTCGAGACGGCGCTAGGACCGATGCCCACATAATCTTTGCCGAACCAATAGGCGTGGTTGTGAACTGACGAAAACCCGGGACGTGCATAGTTTGAGGTTTCGTAGTGTTCGTAGCCGGCGTGCTCCAGGATCGCCATGGCCATCTCGAAAAACTCGGCGTCAGTGTCTGCGTCCTGTCGAAATTCGCCACGCACGTGACGCAGAAAAAACTCCGTGTCCTCCTCGTAAGTGAGGCAGTATGCGGAAATGTGATCGGGTTGGAGCGCAATCGTTTTCTCCAGCGTCAATTCCCACTGCTCGGTTGTCTGGCCTGGTAATCCGAACATGAGATCGACATTGATGTTTGTGAACCCGGCTCTGCGTAGAAGATAAAATGATTGCTCGGCCTGCTGGGCGCTGTGTTCTCGCCCTAAAACCTTTAGCAAATTGTCTTCCCACGACTGAACGCCAAGACTGATTCGAGTCACTCCCAGTCTGCGAAGAAGTGTTGCCTTGCGCGCGGACACGCTCCCAGGATTCGCTTCCATTGTCCACTCCTCAAGTGACGAGAGATCGAGCCGTTCGCAGAAGCCTTCGACTAAAAATTCCAATTGCGAGGTCGTAAGCGCTGTCGGAGTGCCGCCACCGAAGTAGACAGTTTTAGGCGATATCTCAAAACATGTGCGCTGCCCGTCGAGCTCGCACAATATCGCTTCGCAAAATCGCCAGGTCTGCGAACGATCAAGCAAATCTTTGTAAAACGCGCAATATGGACAAATTCGCGCGCAGAAGGGGATGTGAACGTAGATGTGACGGATTGGACTTGTAGTGGCAGGCGTGTCGCCTGCATTAGCGTGCAATTCCGCAGCCGGCACCCCGAACGCTTTCGGGGCTACAGTGGAAGAGTTGTGATTCGCGCTGCTACTCATAAAATCCGTCAGACTTTGTTGTCATTCCGAGCGAAGTCGAGGAATCTCTGGCTCGCAATATTGAGAGCTGTCTCGACTTCGCTCGACATGACAAAACTGCGAAACGTAACCCTCGTTCTGTTTTGCGCCATCACCTCTGTGCTTGCGCAGGCGCCGCAGCCTACGCCGCCCCCTTCGGTTGTGTATTCTGTGCATGATCCCGGCTCAATCAAAGATTACAAAACGAACCCGCGCGTGGTGCATGAGATGGTGAACCGGCTTGTTCTCGCCGCCACCGGACAATCTGACGTGACGAAGGCGTGGGCGTCACTCGTTTCCCCAAATGATAGGATTGGAATTAAAATCTGCGCAGCAGGCGGCGACCTTTTCACCACTCACCATGACATCGTGAACGCGATTGTGGATGGACTCGTCGCAGCAGGGCATCCGCGCAGCAGCATAATTGTCTGGGACCGGTCTCTTGGTGGAATCAAGGGAGCCGGTTATCGGCCGGGAATTGATGGTTACCAGCTGCAAGCAATCGCGCCGCGCGATGGATATGACGCAAAAGCAGTCCTGTCCGCGCCGTTAATCGGGAAACTGGTTTGGGGCGATTTCGATTATGTCGGTGACATAACGAAAGTGCCCATTCTCTCCGACACTGAGAACACCAGCAATGTGAGTCACTTTTCGAAGATTCTTTCGACCGAAGTTACCAAAATTATCAACGTCCCGGTGATGAGTATCAGCGAAACGAATGGAATCGCCGGTTGCATTTACAACATGACGATTCCGAACATCGACAACTGGCGTCGTTTTGCGCAGGGCTCTCGGTTTGGCGCGGAAAGTCTTGCGGAAATTTATGCTAACCCACTCATCGCAAAGAAAGTCGTCTTCAATTTGATGGACGGCCTGATTGCGCAATATGCAGGCGGCCCGCAGCCGCAACCGAATTACGCGCTCCATCATGCCACGTTGTACGCAAGCAAGGACCCGGTCGCTTTGGACGCCATTGCCTTGAAGCGTTTGGAAGAATGGCGCGTACGAGCGAGTCTGCGCGCAATCGGCCCAATTGCGGCCTACATCGGCTTCGCCAGTCAGCTCGGCCTCGGTAACTCTGCGCCCAATCGGATCGAGGTAAGAAATATCGGGCGATGAGGCTTTACCTTGTAGCCGGGATCGATGATCCCGGCCATCCATCATAATCATGCGGCCGTACCAAATCTCCAGTGCTGGCATTCCCGATGCCGGCTACAGATTATGAGCGCGCATTCTACCCGACCCTTGCAGACGACAATTCTGCGCTCGGTCTCCCGTTCATTTTACCTTTCGATCCGATTTTTACCGGCACAATTACGCGAACCAGTCGCGCTGGCGTACCTGCTTGCGCGGGCAACAGACAGCGTTGCCGACACAACGGGAATTTCCAATGTCGTGCGGATCGAGACTCTGAAGATGCTCTCGGACGGGATTGGAGGCAAGGCTTCGCGCGATGTCGTTGTCAATCTGACCGCGTCGTTTGTCCCGCTACAGGCGAACGGGAGCGAACGACAGCTGCTTGAGTCGTTGCCCGCTTGCCTTAATTGGCTCGATCAACTGGAGCAGGCAGATCGCAGCGACATTCGCGCGGTGCTCGACAAAATCACTCGCGGCCAGGTGCTCGATCTGCAACGCTTTGATAACCCGCAGGAAATTCGGGCACTCAGCACCGCCGCTGATCTGGACGAATACACATATCTGGTTGCCGGTTGTGTCGGTGAGTTTTGGACGCGGCTCTGTTTCCGGCATGTTCGGAACTTTGCCGGCTGGAGCGAGGATGAGATGCTGGCTCTCGGCAAGCGCTATGGCATGGCCCTTCAGTTAGTTAATGTGCTGCGCGATGCCGGCTCCGATCTCCGAGCGGGCAGATGTTATTTTCCAGAATACGAATTACGTGAGGCGCATCTGACTGCGTCGCAGATTCTCTCCGAGCCGAAGCGCTTCCAGCCGATTTACCAAACGTGGCTAGCGAAAGCAAAGACCGGGCTGGAGTGGGGGGTGCAATATTCGCGTGCGATACGCGACCGGCGAGTGCGCGCTGCCACAGTTTTGCCGGCACTAATCGGGGCGCGCACGCTTGCGCTTTTGGATGAGGCGGGCCCGATGGCGTTGCAGCGCACGGTGAAAGTCCCCCGCCGCGAAGTGCGCGCGATGATTTTGTCGCTAGCCTTTACTCTCGCATCGCGGCGTGCGATCGATGCGATCTTCGCGAGCGCTTACAAAAAATAATTTCGCTGTCGCTCGGTGATCGGTCGTTCGAGTCGCTCCAGCACTTGCAGCATGTCTTCCCAGACTTTGCGTTTTTCCGAAGGCGCCTGGTTTCGGAGCAAGTAAGCAGGGTGATACGTAATCATGAGCGGGATGCCGTTGTAAGCATGCCAACGGCCGCGCAGTTCCCGCATGGTCCCTCGCATTCCAAGCAGGCCTTCCACCGCAACTGCGCCAAGCGCGACCAACACTTTCGGCTCGATAATCTCGATCTGCTCAACCAGATACGGCCGGCAGGTCTGCATCTCTGTCGGCGTTGGCGCGCGATTTCCAAAGCTTCCCGGTGCCGTGTCCGGCCGGCATTTGAGGATGTTTGCAATATAAACGTCGTCGCGGGCGAAGTTCATCGCCTTGAGAATTTTCGTCAGCAATTGACCGGCGCGTCCGACGAATGGTTCGCCTTGTTTATCCTCATCGATTCCGGGCGCTTCACCGATAAACATTAAATCCGCGTCCGGATTTCCTACACCGAAAACGGTTTGTGTGCGCGAGCAGGCGAGATGCGCGCATTTCGTGCAAGCGCGAACGCGTTCGCGAACCGGCTCAAGTAATTCTGCTTTATTCGGCGTCGGCTGTAGCCGTCGCCGTGCAGACGACGCGCGCGCTTCCCACCCGCCTTCGTGAGACTTCGGCGTGGCAGGCAGGGAAGCAGCTACGCGAGGAGCGGTTTGCAATTGCGCGAGCAAACTTCTCGATGCGCGTGGTGCGCGATCGCTTGACTCTCGAATTTTCTCCAGCGCTGCGATCACCAAATCGAGAGCTGGTTGTGTCATTTGCGGCGATCATGCAAAATTTTGCGCGCGGATGCAATTTCTTTGATCATGCAACAGATGAGCGCGCTGCTAAGCGATTACGATTATATCCTGCCGAGGCAATTGATTGCGCAGCGGCCGCTCGAGCATCGCGAAGATTCTCGCATGATGGTGCTGGATCGCGCCGCACAGACGATTGAACATCGCCAATTTCGCGAATTGAAAACGTTTCTGCGGCCGGGCGACCTGCTTGTCTTAAACGACACGCGCGTGCTTCCAGCGCGCCGATTCTCGGACGATGGCGTGATTGAATTTTTGTTTCTCGAACGCCTCGGTCCAAAACGCTGGAAATGTCTGGTCAAGCCCGGACGCAAAATGCGGGTTGGCGCAACAACAAAGATCGACAAGCTCAGTTTGCGGGTTGAGGAGATCACACACGATGGCGAGCGCATCGTGGCGTCTGATGAAGATGTCAATCTGTATGCCGGCGGCTCCATGCCGTTGCCGCCCTATATCAGCCGGCCCAGCGATGACAATGACGCGGTGCGATATCAGACTGTTTTTGCCCATGCCGCCGGCGCGGTTGCGGCGCCCACGGCTGGTCTTCATTTCACTCCGGAAATTTTAAGCGAAATTCCGCACACATTCGTGACTTTACACGTGGGCCCGGGAACATTTCTGCCGGTGCGATCCGATAACATCGCCGGGCATCGCATGCATGCCGAGCGGTTTGCCATTTCGCCAGAAGCCGCGACTAGGATCAACAGTGCGCACCGCCTCGTAGCTGTCGGAACAACGGTCGTGCGCGTTCTGGAAGCAGCTGCGCTTGAAACTCGACTGCTTAAGCCAGTCAAGTCTAACAAGCGGAAGATTGAGCCGCAATCGGGTGAGACGGATATGTTCATCCATCCGCCGTTCGCGTTTCGAATTATCGATGCGCTGCTCACCAATTTTCATCTGCCGCGCTCGACTTTGCTAATGCTGGTGAGCGCATTTGCCGGCCGCGAGTTTTTACTCCGCGCGTACGAGGAAGCAATTCGTGAACGATACCGCTTCTACAGCTACGGCGATTGCATGCTGATTTTGTAGGAGAAATTTCACCACGAACGGGCACAAATGGACACGAATCATTAGAATGCTGAAATACGAATGACGAAGAGAGAGAGGCCCGCGAACTAGGCGAATGCGCGGAAAATTCTCGAAACGAAAAAAATCATTGGCGTTAATTCGCGTGATTCGTGGGCAAATCTGCTTTCTTTCTCATTCGTGTTCATTCGTGGCTAGAGGAATCCGAATGAGCGGTACCGACAAACCAAAGGGCGAGCTGGTGATTCAAACGATTGCCATGCCCAAGGATACAAATCCGAACGGCGACATCTTCGGCGGATGGTTAACCTCGCAAATGGACCTCGGCAGCGGAATTCTCGCGGCGAAAACCGCGCAAGCGCGAGTCG
Source organism: Verrucomicrobiota bacterium (assembly GCA_003218755.1). GTDB lineage: Bacteria > Verrucomicrobiota > Verrucomicrobiia > Chthoniobacterales > UBA10450 > Udaeobacter. Next base: position 28 of record QHOK01000099.1, on the reverse strand, counting down.
TCACTATAGCCATGGAAGGGATGTCGTT
>QHOK01000214.1 GCA_003218755.1 Verrucomicrobiota bacterium | reverse complement strand
CGCCGATCCCCTCACCTTTGTCCTCTCCCCTTTCGAAGGGGAGAGGTGGATCCCGCCAATACTAAACATGGATCGATCCAGAATCGTGTTGTGCGCACCAGAGGAGCTATAGCGGCGCGGCCAGATCACGATCCACCCGGGCAAACTCGACGGTTTTGAGCCGTCAAGATCATGCGTGTTGAGCACACTCATCCCGGATAATTCTTCATCGCGGCGAGCATTTCTTTGACTGCGGTTTCCAGTCCGACCCACATCGCACGCGAAATGATGGAGTGGCCGATGTTGAGTTCGGTCAGAGACGGAATCTCGTGGATGAGCTTGATATTTTTGTAATTGATGCCGTGACCAGCGTTGACCTGCAGATGTGATTCTGATGCTGCGCGTGCAGCGGCTCGCAGTTGCTCCAGTTCTTCCTTTTGGATCTTTTCAGTGAATGCATTGGCAAGCTTGCCCGTGTGCAGCTCCACCATTTCCACGCCGAGCTCAGCCGCGGCATCCACCTGCTCTAAAGTTGGATCGATAAAAAGGCTAACGCGAATGCCCGCAAGTTGCAGGCGTTTGATGGTCGGCTCCAGGTCCTTGCGTTGAGCAATGACATCAAGCCCGCCTTCGGTGGTAACTTCTTCACGCTTTTCCGGGACGAGGCAGACCTCGTCCGGCACGATGCGCAAGGCAATATCGATGATCTGCTCAGTGTTGCCCATCTCCAGATTGAGTTTGGTCATGAGGCTCTGGCGCAGGCGCTCGACGTCTCGTTCTTGAATGTGGCGACGATCTGCGCGCAAATGCGCAACAAGCCCCGCAGCCCCGGCCCGCTCGCAAATTGAAGCCGCCAGAATCGGATCAGGCTCTGCGTTCTTTGATTCCGGCATGGTGGCATAACGCGCCTGCCGCAACGTGGCCACGTGATCGATGTTAACTCCCAAGCGCAAGCCATTCATTTGGTCGCGCAAATAGGACTCCACTCAACGCGGCTGAGCAAGCCAGAAAGGAACAAACTCAGAATTCCGCGCTTCCCCTATTTTCCAAAGGCGGTCACGAACTCCGGTTGGCCAGCAGCCAGATCTGACTCAGTGATCAGTCGGGCTCGGCGTATTAGGCTCACGATTTGATGAGCGCTCTTCGCCAGCCTGGGCCTTGGTCTTCCTAATCGTTTTTTGGGATTTGCGATGAGCTGTCCTGGTACCCTCGGTCGTTTTCTCACCTACGGTTTCGATAGTTTTCTTGGTCTTTTTGCCAACAGTTTCCGCCGTCTCCTTCGTTTTCTCTCCGACAGTTTCCGCCGCCTGCTTGGTTTTCTCGCCTACGGTCTCGACTCCTTCTTTGATTTTCCCCCCTGCTTTCTTCGCCCCATGCTTGATGTCTTGGACTGTTTCTTCCTGCCCAAAACCCGCCAGCGCTCCGGCTGTGAGCAAAGCTACAATCAAACCTGTTATTCTCATGATTTTCCTCCTGTTCTGTAACCCCTGTACAAAAGAAACGGATTAGCCGTTGCGATCACGCGCATCGATGAGTAGTCCAACTTGGCTGAACTCCGATCTCACTACGCGGGCGAGATCCTGCGGTCGTGCGCGGTGCAACAGGTGCGTTGATATATTCGGGCGAGTACCGACAATGGCACGCCGCAAACATAAAGGGTCGCGATCAAGCCGTAGGCACAGGTCAGGCGTGCGCGTCCGATTGCTTCATATCGGCGTGGGCTTGCCACAATTCGCTTCTCACTACACACTACGCGTCCGCAGTGACGAAGCCGGCGAAAAAATTCCACATCTTCCATCAGAGGCACCTCGGGAAATCCGCCAATATCAACAAATGCAGTTTGCCGGCAGAACATTCCATGATCCCCGCATCGGATTCGGAGCAGCATGCCTGCGTAATGCGCGAAAGTGTCCGTGAGCCGATAAATGGGGTCTGTTGGCAGGTGAATGCGGAAATAGCCGCCGGCGACGGTCCCGTCATCCAATATCCGCGCAATTTCAGGTAAACATTCCTTCGGCACTTCGGCATCTACGTGCACGAACCAGAGGACGTCGCCGGTCGCCGCGCGCGCGCCCAGGTTCATTTGCGCAGCGCGATTGCGCTTGCTCACCGCAATTTCATCGCAAAGCCCCGCCGCGAGATCCTGTGTCCCATCAGAGCTTCCGCCATCCGCGACAATTATCTCAGCTTCAGGCGCCCGCTCGCGCAAACGCTGAAGAAACGACCGTATCAGCGGTGCCTCATTGTAAACCGGAACGATAATGGAGAACTGCATTCGAAGTGGGTACTCCAAATTGTTTCCGCAACGCGTCTGTTTAGCAAAGCAAGCAGGTTGTTTTTTTCGATTAATGCACAAGACTAATTACAACAAACGAAGTTCAAACGGAGGAATTCATATGATCTCAAGACTCATTATCGCGGCAGCTATTGCACTATTTTTTACACCGGCAGCGCCGATCCGTGCTCAAGAGCATCCAGAGCACCCAAAGAAAAGCGCGGAGCATCCCAAGCAGGGCGCCGAACACCCAAAGAAAGGTGGGGCCGAGAAGCAAGTAAGCACGGCTGATATCTCCGCTGGCATCAAGAGCAATATCGCCGCGAAAAGCAAAGAGAGTCCCGATGGAAAATTTCACGTCACATACGAGGGTCAAGATCTGTCTCTCGATCTGACAAAAGTACATGATGATCGATTGCAGGATCTCGGCGGCGGAAAATACTTTGCCTGCGTGGACATGAAAGGAACCGACGGAAAGACCTACGATATTGATTTCTTTCTTACTGGGCAGCCCGGCAAAATGAAAGCGACCGACACGTCGGTCCACAAGATCGACGGCAAACCGCTTTACAATTGGAAGGAAGAGAATGGCACGTGGCACAAAGCGCCAGCGAGCTAATCTGGCAAAACGATTTCCCAACCGCCTATGCGGCTTCTGAGTCTTTCGATATTTTTCCTGTCGATCGCAATTGCAACTCGCGCTGCCGACAATCCAGGCATTGTTAAAGGCACGGATCAATTCGAATTCGTCTATCGAGTTAAACTTCCTGAGATCAAAGGCGATGCTCGAGTCTGGCTACCGCTGGCCAAGACCGATGCTTTTCAGACCGTGACCGAGGAAAAGCTGAACATCCCAATGAAATGGGAAAAGGTGCAGGACCGCGATTATGGCAATGATATCTGCGTACTCTATCCGCAACCGGCCGATAGCGGCAAAACCATTGAGGTCCGATATCGGGTGGTTCGCAAGGAGAAGGCGGCCTATTCCGCAAACAGCGCGGAAGCTGCGCGTTTCTTGCGTCCGGAAAAACTGGTACCGCTTAATGAAACTTTCAAGACACTTGCTGAGAAAGCAGCAGCGGGAAAAACTGACGATTTCGAGCGCGCGAAAGCGATCTATGGCCACGTGATCGGCCGGATGCGCTACGACAAATCGGGAACTGGCTGGGGCCGTGGCGATGCCCTGTACGCCTGCGACGCGCGCACCGGCAATTGCACCGATTTTCACGCCTACTTCATTGCTCTCTCGCGCAGCATCGGCATACCCGCTCGGTTCGCGATTGGCGCAACCATTCCAGCCGACAAGAACGAGGGCACGATCGACGGCTACCATTGCTGGGCTGAATTCCTGGCAGATGGTCGCTGGGTTCCGGTGGATATCAGCGAAGCCTGGAAGAATCCGAAGCTGGCTGATTACTACTTCGGGCACAATCCGGCCAACCGGTTCGAACTTACGAAAGGCCGTGATCTGGTAGTTGACCCGGAGCCGGCGAGCGGCCCGATCAATTTTCTCGTCTATCCATTACTCGAGATGAACGGCGAAGTAATCAAACCCGAGACAACTTTCACATTTCGGCGCATCGGCGCGTAGGCAAAGCGCTTCATTTCACCACTCGGCATTGCCGCTGCGTGTTCGGTGATGATAGAGTCGCAGTCAATCCGTCCAATGCAGCCGGCACGGCTGCCACTACAGAAAGAGACCATGGGTATTGATCGAGCGTGATTGTAGCGGAAGGCGTGCCGCCTGCAGCGCCATCCAGAATATCAATCCCATGCCAAAAATTCCTTTGATGGACTATGTCGGCAGGCCTTTGCTGGCGTGCGTGTTTCTGGCACTGCTCTGGCTGCAATGGTGTTTTCCTCTGCGCCGCCAGCATTTCAGCGTGCTGCATCGTCTGGTGCGCAATTTTGTGCTCTCGATTCCGGGATTCGCCATCGTCCGCCTCGCCATGCTGCCAATCCCGCTTGCGATAGCGATGTGGGCGAAGGATAGACATATTGGTTTGTTGAACTGGCTCGCATTCCCGCGATGGGCCGCTATCATCGTGACGTTTCTAATGATGGATTATGCCTACTGGTGGTGGCATTGGGCTAATCACATGGTGCCGGTCTTCTGGCGTTTTCATAACGTGCATCACACCGATCTCGACCTCGATGTCAGCACCGCCGCGCGATTCCATTTTGGCGAGATGATTTTTTCGATTGGATTTCTTTCGGTTGCGGTCACGCTCTTCGGGATCGCTCCGATAATGCTAGTTGTGTTCTTCATTACATTCGAGGCCGCGACACTCTTTCATCATTCCAATTGGCGGCTTCCGATTAAACTGGAGCGGCTTTTGAATCTGATCATCGTCACGCCGCGCATGCACGGCATTCATCATTCGATCGTGCAGCGCGAGACCAATTCAAATTGGGGCACGATTTTTTGCTGGTGGGACAAACTGCATCGCACGCTGCGCCGCGATGTGCCGCAAGGCGCCATTACAATCGGTGTCGCCGCGTATCGTGAGGAACACGAACTTACGCTTGGGAAACTCTTCGCCCTACCATTCCGCAGTCAGCGTGAGTGGCGATTGCCCAACGGCGAAGTCCCAGATCGCGCCGTCCAGCCCGCGCATAAGTTGACGGAGTAAGGTCGATTAAAGATCCGCGTAACGTAGCGACAGACCGCGAAAGCGACGCGAGGACGCCTGCACACTGCGGAGCACGCAGTGCGCACTCCCAAAGCTGCCGCGAAATAAAAACAGCGTCTTAAATTCATTTTGCACAAAGTGCTTTTGAACACAAATGGATGACCAACAGAAAACATAAGCGCGTCGCGATTGTCGCCGGCGTAGGACCTGGTTTGGGAGCAGCGCTCGTGCGCAAACTCGTCCAAGAAGGTTGCCGCGTCGGAATGTTCGCCCGTTCGCCTGAATTCGTTGGCAAACTCGCCGCCGAACTTGGGGCGGATGCGCTGACAGTGCCTACAGACATTTCCGACGCAAGACAAGTCGCGGCCGGGTTTCGCAATGTGCGGCAGCAGCTGGGCGCGGTAGAGATTCTGATCGCGCACGCCAGCGGATCGGTTGGCGAAGGGTTGATGAAAACCACTCCGGATCAATTCGAACGATCGTGGCGCGTCGCCGTCTTTGGCGCATTTCTCTGTGCCCGCGAAGCCGTTCCCGGCATGCTGGAGGGCGGCGCGGGCGCTATCATTTTTACCGGAGCAACCTCCTCGGTGCGCGGGCGCGGCGGAGCGGTGGCATTCAGCAGTGCAAAGTTCGCCGTGCGCGGCCTAGCGCAATCGCTCGCTGTCGAGCTTTGGCCCAGGGGTATTCACGTGGCACACATCATCATCGACGGCATAATTGACACGCCAAAGGTGCGCAGGACCTACAAACCTTCCGCCAACGAACCGCTGCTCAAGCCAGAGGCGATCGCGGATTCTTATTGGAATCTTATTCAGCAAGACCGCAGCGCATGGAGTCTGGAAGTCGACCTGCGCCCATACAATGAGGCGTTCTTTGAATGATCGCTGATTCGGTAGGGCGCGGCCGCCGGGCGCGCCGCAGCGGTCACCCCCGGATTTAGAACAGAATCAAGTGATCAACACTGAGCCATCCGGGCCCTGAGAAAAAAAGCCAAATTAGAATCACGAGACAGAGCACCTCGGGAAGATATAAGAATTCGGACAGCCAGCCGAGCAGAGATGTTGCTTTGATATTTCGAATCGCTGTGGTCGCAATTGCCACAATCATTACGCCTCCAAGCATCACGCAGGCAATAGGTGTCAATGTGCCTAGGATGAGAAGGGCGCCACAGACAAATTCGACGGTTGAAACGAAAACAGTGTTGAACTCGGGAAAGGGAACATGCGCTTCGATCAATGTTTGGCGCATCTGTTCCCGTCGCTCACGCACAAAGAGCTTGCCGCGTCCTGAAAGAAGGAACAGCAAGCCTACCACCAGCCGGGTCACGAAAATTGCCAGCCATTCCCAGGCGTGCAGTTCAGTCAGAAATGTCTGAATCCACAACATGCTCTTTATTCGATTACTCGCTGAGAGCGTTTGTTCCTTCTATCAATCGCACCGCAACGGAATAATGGTGCTAAGTCACGTCTCGAAAATTTCGCAGTGACGTCCATGAAAAAGGGTGAAGGCGTTTACAATGTGATCGTGATTGGCGCGGGTACCGCTGGTCTGGTTACAGCAGCTGGAACGGCGGGATTGGGTGGGCGTGTCGCGCTGATCGAACGCAATTTGATGGGCGGTGATTGCCTGAACTTCGGTTGCGTGCCCAGCAAGGCGCTGATTTCCTCCGCGCGGCTTATCCAGCAGATCCGAGAATCGGAAAAGCGGGGCTTGAATCGACAAGAACCGCAGTTCGCTTTCGAAAAAGTGTTTGAGCGCATGCGGGCGCGCCGAGCGAAGATTGCGCCTAACGATTCGCAGGAACGCTTTGAATCGCTGGGCGTGGATGTTTTTCACGGCCAAGCGCGATTCGTTTCGCCACACGAAATTGAAGTTAGCACTTCGCCCTCACCTCAATCCTCTCCCCCAGGGAGAGGCGGGTCAGCCGCGCAAGATCAGCGTCGAACGCTGCGCGCGAAGAATTTTGTCATTGCGACTGGCAGCCACGCGACGATTCCAAAACTCGAAGGGATTGAGGGCGTGCCTTATTTCACGAACGAAACGATCTTCGATGAGCTAAAGGAAAAACCCGAGACGATGATCGTGCTCGGCGGCGGGCCGATCGGCTGCGAGCTAGGGCAGACATTCCGTCGCCTTGGCGTGGAGGTCACGATCATGCAGCGTGGCAATCAGCTTTTGCCAAGAGAAGATCAAGATGCCGCAGAATTTCTTGAGCGTTGCTTGATCAATGAAGGTGTGCGCATCATCAAGAACGCCGACGCGCGTGCGGTGGCGACCAGCGACACCGGGAAAGTCGCGCTTCAATTGTTAGACCGACAGTCGGATCGGCTGGTCGAACCGACTTTCTTTGCCGACGCGCTCCTTGTCGCCGTCGGGCGAACGCCGACTATTCGGAACCTGAATCTAAAATCGGCGGGGGTTGACGTCGATGGGAAGGGCGTGCGCGTTAACGGTTATCTACAAACATCTCAACGGCACATTTACGCCGCAGGCGATGTCATTGGACCATTCCTATTCACACACATCGCCGATGCGCAGGCGCGTGTGGTCGTGCAGAACATTCTCGTTCCCGTTCAATTTCTGCGGCAAAAAATGGATTATTCGGTAGTGCCGTGGTGCACGTACACAGATCCGGAAGTTGCTCACGTTGGCCTCGGCGAAAAAGATGC
>QHOK01000213.1 GCA_003218755.1 Verrucomicrobiota bacterium | reverse complement strand
TGATCCGATTGGCTTACTTCGGTTCGTCAGCGACCTTGAGAACAATTTTTCCGCGTGTGTGACCAGTCGCGATTTGTTTCTGCGCTTTCACCGCGTCGGCGAGCGGGAGTGTTTGAGAGATGATTACTTTGATTTTCTTCTCGGCGATCAATTTGCCGATCTCGGTCAGCTCATTAGAATCCGGTTCGACACCCAACGACGCGCCCCGGATCCCGTGGTTATCCAATTCCGCCTGATCGATTCGTGCGACGAGTGTAACGATGAAACCGCCTTTCTTCACCACACCATAGGAACGCGCGAGCGTGTCTTTCCCAACCGAATCCAGCAGCACATCGACATTCTTCGCCACGTCCTCGAACTTTGCTTTTGTATAATCGATCGCCACATCTGCGCCGAGTTGCTTGAGAAGATCCTGATTGGCAGTGGACGCGGTCGCGATAACTTTCGCCCCTCGCGCCTTGGCGATTTGGATCGCAAAAGTTCCAACCCCGCCCGACCCACCATGAATTAGCACAGTCTGGCCAGCGCTTAGCTTCGCGGTATCGATCAACGCCTGCCACGCGGTCAATGCAACAACCGGCACGCCGGCGGCTTCGACAAAACTGATCGATTTCGGTTTGGGCGCGGCCTCGACTTCGGTCGCGACCGCGTACTCTGCATATCCGCCGCCGTCTGTCAGGCTGAGGTACGCGTAAACGGAGTCGCCCGTTTTGAACTTCGTGATCTTCCGACCTGTTTTCTCGACGATTCCAGCGATGTCGTAACCCGGAATAAAGGGCAGCGTTATTCCGAAAAACTTCGCGGACTTTTCGGAGCGGCCCGCCTCATCGACAGGATTTACACCGGACGCGATCACACGAACGAGAATCTGATCGTCCTTTGGCTCCGGCCGCGGCACATCCTCATACTTCAAAACCTCCGGGCCGCCATACTCGTGAATTACAATGGCTTTCATCATTGGCTTAATGCTTTGGGCAAAGGGCGTCACTGCGAACGCGATTACGAAAACACACTGAAGAACCAGCGTTAAGGTTCGCATCCTAGACTGACGGTAACATGATGTTACCGCAGGCGACACCGAAGCTGGATCTGCTAACGTCTGCAAGTAGCGCCGGATTCTACTGAACCTTGGTTTCAGTATGGAAAACGCCAACCCATTTCCCACCGTGTTGAACCCAAACGCTTCCGCTATTGTACGTACCAGAGATGTCCTTACCGCCGGAAGTTGCCTGTTGCGTCGCTTTATACGTAATGACAGCGACCTTCGGGTGTGGGAACGCCACCTTCACGTCGGCGAATGAGTAGTCGCGCAGATCGGTTTTCGCCATATCTGCAACCTCGGCATCCAGAGTCTTGGTTCCGTCGGCGTAAACGCCACAGTAATCCTTGGAGAGAAGCGCCTTGAACGCGTCAGTCTGTTTGTTCTTGTATGCCTCCCAGGCAGATTTTTCCAAATCAGTGATCGCGCTCTCACTTGCAGCCGATTTCGACGGCTTAGATTGGCTTTTCTGAGACAGGCAAATTGGAGCAGCCGCAATTATGGCGACACAACAGAGAGTGAATGTCTTTTTCATAGCTTTTCTTTATTCGACTGTTGGATATTCGTCGAGAGTTTTCGCATCGCTGATCTGTAATTTCAGGATCCTAAGCTCTGCTGTGGCGCGCGTTTTTTAACGGCGTGATCACTTGATGAGATCCGCCTCCGTCGGTTGGGCTTCCGCCCAATTAACGTCCCACGCACCATCGACGGTGATGAAGGTTAGCGAGTTTGCGGGTAACCAAGCCTCTTGAACCATCTTTGCAGGCATAAAATTGAAACCACCCTCACTGAGCTCGAACTTCTTACCGCCGCACGCGAACGTAGCCACGCCATTGATGATCGTGTGCGTTTCATTGGCGGTGTGCCAGTGCTTGCGCACATTGAATCGCTTTTGGCGTGCGTATAAGCAAACTGGTCGCGTGCGTCTTTGGATCGACACGCAGAATACAAATCTCGGGAGAATTTTCGTCCAGATCAGGCAAAATTTTGTCCCATTTAATTTCCGACAGATTCTTGAACTCTGGTGCATTTGAACTCACATCTCCGAGAGGATTTTCCGCCCACCCCATCAACGCGAACCCAAGCGCCATCCCCCACGATCGCGAGACAGATTTTCGTCTTCATATCAGCGATCAGTAAATCAGATCCCGCACGGGATTAAAGTTTATCCCGCTCGTTCTGCAGAGGCGACCGTGCCGGGTGTACAACTCTCACTCCGATGTCCCTTTTGAAGGCGCTCGGTTTTACTGAACTCTGACGAAAGTGTGCAATACAATCAGCCACTTTCCGCCCCGCTTGACCCACACGCTTGCGGAGTTATACGTGCCCGATCTGTCCTGCCCGGCAAACGTGGCTTTTGTAGTACCTTGGTACGTAATCATCGCGACTTCCGGGTTGAGGAACACCACGTTCATGTCGGTAAACGAGTTCTCATGTACATCGTACTTCCCAATATCTACCACTTCGGCGTCCGCGTTTTTGATTCCGTCCGCATCAACACTGATAAAGTCCGGCGCCAGATATCTTTTAAACGCTTCGGCCTGTTTGTTCTTGAACGCCTCTGTGATCGATTTTTCCAAACTCACGATCGTTGCCGGCCTCGCAGCCGATTTGACCGGCTTAAACGAGCTCAGCTGAGCGGAGCAAATCGCAGCACCCGCAACTAGGATGAGACAGCAAAGAACGAATTGTTTTTTCATACCTCATTTTTTACGCCATTCGGCTGACGCATTCGAATCTTTTCTGATTTCTGACCTCCCTAACCGCTGTAGCCTTGGTGAAGGCGGCTGACATCCGCCCTCTGACCTCTCACACTACAATGGTGGAGGCGCAGGCATTGGCAACAAGACAGGCGTAAACTCCGACGGCATAAAGCTTGCCCACACATCGTAATCCGGGCCGAACTGCCGCAGAAACAAAAGTGAGAACGCGCAGAGCGTTACAGGGATCGGCAGGAGAATGACTGTGCCTACGTAGGGAATGGCAGCGATACAACAAGTTACGCACGCAGCCGCGCAACTGATCATTGCGGCTGCGATCGTAATCACCAGAAGAAACAAAACATAAAGAAGAATTGGCCCCGGATTGGCTGCGATTAATTCCAGGGTTTGAGCAAATGCGCGCCGCGCGAGACAGCGTTGCCGGTACATGATAGGCGCCATCAATTGCGAAATCAGAGCCCAACCGAAGGCGAGACAAAGAGCGAAAAATAGGAACAAGGAAAGGCCGATCCAAAATCCCAACCCGGGGTGGGCGTCAGTACCCCAGGAAATGAACGGCAGGACCAACCCAAGAGCTCCGATGGCGACTAGCGCTATGATGACAAACGCGATCACGAGCGAAAACAGAAAGAAACTGTTTCCTTGTACCCGCAACTCTCTCCACGGCTCGACAATTGCGCCGCGATTACGAACGATGCAGTCGGTAAAAATAAATCGACCGCGCGCGCCCAGCCACATCAATACGAGAACCAGCGCCAGGATGATTAAGCCACCAAGGACAAACAGAGCAATCATCCACCACTCCATTTGCCCGATAGATCCGAGTCCTCGAAACGATTCAGCAATCGCCTTCTGATCCCGCTGACTACTCCAACGCGAGAAGGGATTGAATGAGGAATTGAACCCGCCCGAAAGACCGGCAAGAAATGCCGCGAAACCGATGACAAGCCATTTTTTCAAATCGAACGGCTGAAAGAGAATCTTCTTCATCAACTCAAACGCCTCAGCAAACGGTTTAAAAATTTCGATGCTCGACTCGGTTCCATTCATGCGCGCATTTCAAGCCTTTCATTGCTGGGAAGCAAGATTGTTGTAGCCGCGTCTCTGTGAGACGCGCGGCGCGCACGTTTCAAAACACCCAGTGTCACGCTTCCCACAGGGAAGCGGCTACAGCGATCGTGGCAGATGCGCTGACGACAGCGCATCCTACAGCCCCAGCTGCGTGGTTGTTTAGTGGACGAGGAGCGCCATGTTTGTTCCCGATGTCGAGTGTAAAGCGTCGCTACCCTATCGGCGCGGAAGTGGTTGGCGAAAACCAAACCCATTTTCGCCTCTGGGCCCCGAAAGCACGAGAGCTTGATGTTGTCCTCGAACATAGCCCGAGCTCGGAGCGAACGTTTCATTCGCTGACACCGGAACCACGCGGGTATTTTTCTGGCGCTATCAATGCTGGCGTCGGCAGTCGTTACCGCCTTCGAGTAAACGGCCGAGAAATCTTCTATCCCGATCCGGCATCGCGCTTTCAACCAGATGGTCCGCACGGCCCCTCATGCATCGTTGATCCAAAACGGTTCCAATGGACCGACTCGCAGTGGCCGGGCATTACGCTGAAAGGCCAAATCATCTACGAAATGCACATCGGCACATTTACGAAGGAGGGAACGTGGCGCGCCGCGGCGGAGCAGCTGCCGGAGCTGGCGCACATCGGAATCACGGTGGTCGAGATGATGCCGGTCGCAGATTTCCCCGGGAAATTCGGCTGGGGTTACGACGGGGTGAATCTTTTTACACCCTCGCATTTGTACGGAACCCCGGACGATTTGCGTACATTCATCGACAGAGCGCACTCGTTGGGCCTGGCTGTAATCCTCGACGTCGTTTACAACCATTT
>QHOK01000212.1 GCA_003218755.1 Verrucomicrobiota bacterium | reverse complement strand
TGGTTTGGCGTGATTCGCGTTTTGCAAAGAAGTGAGATAACTCCGGTTTCGATTGGCGCATGCAAATAAGCCGGCAAGTCGAGTGTTCCATTTTGCGCGGAATCGAGAATGATGCGTTCAGTCAGGCGACGGTCCTGCTCCTGCGGTACGCGAAAACAAAGTGGCCGCACATGCCGGCGCATGCTGACGATATAATCATCTTCCTTCGCCGCGTCGACGATATCGATCTTGCCGTGGTCGATCTTCCTTGTGAGTTCGCTAAAAAACGGCGCTGTGGGGGAAAGGGCAAAAAGAAAATCGCTCGTGATCAATGCAGGGCCGCATGGATTTCGAATCAAATTTCGCGCGAATTCTGGCGGATTTGAATCGACCAGCGCGACCGATGAATCTTTCGCGCAAAGGGCGGCAAGCAGGCGCGCGTCACAATAAATATTTGCCGGCACGATTAAAAAGCGTTCCGCCGTTTGCTCCAAAAGCAATTGGACGGTAAGAGGTTTTATTGCGGTCGACATAAGCTGAATCGTCAAGTCTTTCCGCGCCCATGAGGGCTTAGCTAAATCAGCTCCAACGATTTCTGGCGTGCTCGAAAAAACAATGGCGCGGCGAGATCCGAGTCGCTGTAAAATGCGGAGCAAACGTTCGAGCAAACTGACGCCGCACAATTCAATCAACGCCTCCGGTGCGTCTGCGATCAAGATTGGCAGGATGTTCTGCATCGCACGCGAGCTTAACGGCGGTCGGCGCATGCTGCCACCCGTCAGGACATTTCGGCGGGTTTGATTAAGCCGAACGACTGAGCAGCTGGCTGCCGAATCCGTCGCGATTACAAGGCGCTTTAAACAATCGAACTTCGCGTGCTGCGCGGGTGGCTGGCGATGATCCGACCATCTTTCATTTCGTGGATCCAATCGCAAGCTTCGGCGATAACTGGATTATGCGTTGCGAGAAGCAGAGCGTTCCCGCCTTGTTGCACGATATTTTGCAGGAGTTCAAATGCGCGGTCGGAGTTGGCGGTATCCAGATTGCCGGTCGGTTCGTCGGCCAGGATCACGCGCGGGTTGTTTGCGAGTGCGCGCGCGATGGCTACACGTTGTTGCTCACCTCCGGAAAGATGACGGCTGGGCCTTCGGAGTTTGTCGCCCAAGCCCACCGCCTCCAGCAGGTCGGCGGCGCGTTCACGCATCTGCGCATCCGACAGCTGCCCAAGCTTGCGCATCGGGATCATCACGTTTTCCTGCGCCGTGAAATCTTCCATCAAAAAATGGAACTGGAAAATGAAGCCGATGAACTTGCTTCGCCTACGTGCCAGCTCGTCATCGCTCAGATGAGATACAAACTCCGATTCGATCGCCACCTGTCCGGCATCGGGAGAATCGAGCAGGCCGAGGACATACAGCAACGTGCTTTTGCCGCAGCCCGACGGTCCGACGACGGCGTGGACACTCCCGGCTTGGACCTCCAGAGATACACCGCGTAAGGCGTGCACGCGTTCTTCCTCTTCACCAAGATAGCGCTCAATGCCTTCGCAACTCAGGCAAATTTGAGAGTTCATCTTGAGCCCCGAATAGTAACAACCGGCGGTAACTCAGCGGCGCGTCGCGCGGGGACATAACTCGCGATGAAGACCGCCACAAGTGCCAGCAGCGTCGCGAACGCGTAGTGGCGCCATTCCCAGGTCACCAGAAAATAATTGGTGTAAAGCAACCCGCGTAGACGAATGGGGATGTGCGACACGCCCCAGGTCATCAACGCACCCAGTAAACAACCGAGCAACGATCCCGCCACAGCGATCAGGGCGCCCTGCCACAGAAAAATCAAGGAAATATCGATCCGGCGGTAGCCCATCGAACGCAAGATTGCGATCTCCTTAATTTTCGCCAGTACCGACATCGTAAGGACGTTGAAAATACCGAAGCCAGCCAGAAGGATGATGAGGGAGACCGTAATCGCGGCGGACATTCTCAGCGTCAGAAAAAGTTGCAGTGTACTCTCTTCGCGTTCCTGCCAGCTCGAGGCGTTGTGCTGAAACAGGGTCTCGAAACGGCTGGCCAATGCCGGCGCACGATTCGGATCACGCAGTTTGTAAATGATCATCGTTGCGCCGGACGGTTGTTGCAGCAAAGCCTGCGCGACACGGGCGTGCGAGTAGATCCGGGTTGAATCGATCGAGCCAATGCCTGCGCGCGCGATCGCCGCAACGGTGAACCGCCAATACTCGCCATTGGGCGCGAGCAATTGCACTGTGTCCCCCAGGCCAGCCTGAAGTAGGTCTGCCAGGCGCGAACCGATAATGATCGAGCTGGTGTTGTTGCGAAAATCATCGAAGTTTCCGTCAATCAACTGGTGAAGAATATCGGTGGTCTGCGCGTGCAGGGCCGGATCAATGCCGTAGAGATCGACAGTCGCGTTCTCAAATCCCGCGCGAGCACTGACGGTTCCGCGCAGGACGGGCGAACACGAAACCACGTTCGAAAATTGCCTGCTGACCCGCATTATTTCATTAGGGTTACTGATGCCTTCGAAATAAAGGCGACGTCCAACGGTTCCTTCAGAATGTTTCGCGGAAACCATCAGCGGTTCATAACGTGGGCGGAAACGCGATTTGATGACTAACGCGCCATTGCTGCCGATGGTTGAGTCGATGAAATAACGTGCGAAACCCTGGGTCTGCGCTTGCGTGCAGATGAAGATGGCGACGCCGAAAACAACACCGCTAAGGCTCAGAAGCAATGCGCGCTTGCGATGCGTCAAAAACCGCAGCGCAATATAAAGGGGCGGCGTCATGGCGCTTTCGGCGGGGGCGGTGAACTGACCAATCGTTGCCGCACCGTTTCTCCCGGGCGGAATTTGTCCTGGTCGGAGACGATCACGTGACTGCCTTCTTCCAGGCCGCTGGTCACCTCCGTAAAATCGAGGGTGCGGAATCCGACTCCCACTGTGCGGGAATGCACAATGCCGTGGTTCACGATTAGTGCTTGGTCGACGAGGAGAGCGCGCGTCGGCACCAGCAGAGAATTTTCGTGAACGCCGGTGATGATGTTCATCTCTCCCGTCATTCCCACCATCAAATTGTCGGGCGGATTTTCCATCTCCAGCACAACGGTGTAACGCTGGGTGCTTGGATCGGCAGCGGGTTGAACCGACGTGACTCGCGCAGTGAAACTCCGTGTCCGATATGCGTAGAGCTGCATCTTTGCTTTCATCCCGGGCTTCACTTCGCCCACGTCCTCCTCGTTTACTTCGCCGCGAACGTAATTCTTACGTGAAGAAACTGTGAACAGCTCGTTTCCGTCTGAGACCAGTTCCCCATCAATTGTCTGTACGTTGGTGAGAAGGCCATCTATGGGCGAACGCACTTCGGCGCTCTTCATCTGAGCTTCCAATTTTCTCGATGTTTCCTCTAATGAGTTGAGATTGCGATCTCGCTCGATTCGCTCCGTCTCCACTGCGCCTCGCAGCCGGTTTGCTTCGCTCTTGGCCTTCTGATATTCGACTGCTGGCACGTTGCCCGACCCGACCACTTTTTCGAGCCGCTGCAGATTGTCCTCGGCCGCCTTAAGTAATTCCGACGATGGGAGCGGGAGCGCCGCCCGATCAACGGCGGCCTGCAAATCGGCGCGCGCCTGCTTCAATTGCCGAGCGGTCTCCTCGTCGGCGATCGTGGCCAGCAACTGCCGCTTTTCGACGCTCTTGCCGATTGCGCCGCGACCGGCGGAGAAAGGTTCCGCCAATTGGATGAAGCCGTCATTTTGCGCTCGAATTCGGACGACAAATGCCGGCTCGATCCGCACCGTCCCGTAAACTGCGGAGATGGCCGTGCCCCGTCGGACTGTAACCACTTCGGCCACCGGCATCAGGAAATAATACGCCAGCGCGAAAAGGAGTATTACCGCCGCTCCGCCGCCCCATAAAATTGTTTTTGATTCCGGCAATTTCAATTTGGATAACTAGTGTGGTATTCGCGGCCCATCTGTGCAATGTGCCGCTGACGAGACTTTCGTAGTCGATCTCTTCTCGCGCTGACTGTTGCGGGACATTCCACATGAGGCGTCCGTTCAATCTCTGAAGACATTGTCGAAGGGTTGAAGCGTTGAAAACTTAGAAGCAGCCGATGTAAAACGGTTCAGCTCCAACAGCCACATTTGCGCAGATGCTAGTGCGATAGCGCGGTGTCGTATGAAAATTGAAAATAGCGCCCAGTGGCACGATCCCATTCTGCAACTGCAAGATTGTGCTGATAAATAGCATCCAGCTGGCCGCTTCTGGTTTTTAAGAAGGCATTCTGGGTGACGCGGTATTCAAGCGGCGAGGCAAGGCCGCTGGCGATATTTTCTCGAACCGTCCGGGCGCTTTCCTCCGCCGCGACGGACGCTGCGGAGAGCGATCTTTCGCGGGCTTCGATTCCGCTAAGGTCGTTGGCGATTCGCGAAAGTTCCCGGCTGACATTGGCTTCCAGTTTCTTGCACGTCAGTTCATTCGTTTCCCGTGCTGCGCGCGCCCTCAACACGGCGCCACCTACTT
>QHOK01000211.1 GCA_003218755.1 Verrucomicrobiota bacterium | reverse complement strand
TGTCCAACAGTTGTGAATTTCGGTGCGCGCGGCCGCGGTTGTGGCCGGAACAATTTCGTGTCCACGAGCGGATAAAATGTTTTCCAGGTGAGAGCTGATTTCGGCAGCTGGCAATCGCCTCCATGCACATTAAGCCCGATCGTCCAGAATTCGTGGTGATACGATTGGCCCAGCTCCATTTTCGTCATCCAATAAAAGATTTCGCTGGGATCGAGATCGCAAAACACGCGGCGTTCGAACTTGAGCAACAGCGGCGGATGGATTGAATACGCCAGGTTGAGCAAAATAGTCGGTCCGCGGAGGCGTTCGATGAGTTCGCGTTTCGACATTCCGATGCAGCGCATCGCCTCTAGATCATGCGTGTCGGATGCGGGCTTTTGGTAAAGTAAACAGTATCGACCGGCTAATCCGTGCGCCTGCAATTGCCTCTGGAAGTTTTTGATCCTCCGCTGGTCCGCTGCCACATCATCGGTCGCCGGCAGTAACTCTAACCAGATCGCGTCCAGCTTCAGTCGTTGCAGTCCGAGCATCCATTGCAGCGGCACCGAAAAATTTCCGCCGCCTTCGCGATACTTCGCAGCAAATCCGCAGCCGAGGAAGATGGTCACGCGAGCAGAATGGTCATTCTGCTCGCGTGCTCAAGACTGAAGCGTCGCGATCTTAGAAGATCTTGCCGTGCGGCAGATGCGGTTGGCCATGATTCTGATGGCCGTTGCAAAATCCTCCGTTCGGGATCGGTTGGATGGAGCCGAGTAACTGCGGCTGCTGCCGTGCATTCAGCGCTTGCTCGAGATCGTAGGCCATCGCGATCAACTGCGCTTCGTGGAAGGCTGTGCTGTACATCAACATGCCGGCCGGTCTGCCGGAGGAGCGAATTCCCACCGGCATCGAGAAGTTCGGATAACCCGCGACTGCAGGTCCGGTGGAATTCGTCAGGTGCGGCGCGACGATGGCATCGAGATGGTGCCTAGCGAGTGCATCATCAATGCCCGCTTGCGCGGTGTTCGTCGCATGTGTTCGCGCGGCGATGTAATTGGGATCGTTGGGATAACCGACGAACTGTTCCGCCAATAGGAAGACATCCTGATCGTAGTAAGGCATCTCTTGCGTACAATGCGCATTGTTGAACGCGATGAGATCGGCCAGCGTGCGCACTGTTGTGTGCGTGAGCGTGGCGAGGTAATCCGCGATTTGCGCCCTGAATTCATACAGCAGCGCCGTAAACTCGTCACCGTTATAGGCGAACACGTCACCCGTGTCGATGTCCACGATCCTGGCACCGAGGCTTTGCATTACGCTCAGCGCGTTATTTGCAAATGCGACGGTTAGTTCGTCGCCCGGAATGCCGCTGCCGTAGTAGCTGTAATCGAAAAAGCGCACGTCGCGGCCGATGCGTTTGCCCTGCAACGCGCCGCGCTGAAGAAGTGGCGTGTAATCAGTTTGCGGCGATTGCATGATGCCCAGCAGAATCGCGACGTCGGTCACCGAACGCGCCATTGGCCCAGCAGTGTCCTGCTGATGACTGATCGGAACGATCCCGTCCTGCGAAATCAAACCGAGCGTCGGCTTCAAACCGAAAATGTTCTCAACCGCCGATGGTCCGGTGATTGAGCCGTCCGTTTCCGTGCCGACCGCCGCTGCGCACAAGTTTGCCGCTGCGCCTGCGCCGGAGCCGGAGCTGGAACCCCAGGACGTGTAACTCAAATCGTAAGCGTTGTTCGTACTCCCGCCACGCGCGCTCCAACCGACCGCGAGAGGATAGGTCTCAGCCTCATCGTCCCGAAAGTTTGCCCATTCGCCGAGATTAGCTTTGCCGAGAATGATCGCGCCGGCTGCACGCAATTGTTGAATGAGCGGCGCATCAGCGGGGACTTGGCTGCCGTAAATAGCCAGCGATCCCGCGGTCGTCTGCATATTGTCGTTGGTCGCAATATTGTCCTTTACCAAAATGGGAATCCCATGCAGTGGACCGCGCACATGTCCATGACGACGTTCGTTATCGAGAGCAGTCGCTGAGGAATCGTCGCTTCAATAAAATCAAAATTCGTCGCCGATGCGGTTGACCGTAATAAGGAGACGAGCCCGCCACTTAGCAACGCAGCGCTACTGACAGCGGTTGTGCCAATAAATTTTCGGCGTGTGACGCTGTGGTCGAGGTCGGTACCGTCAGGCTTTTGCTTGTTCATGGTGTTCTCCGAGTGACGCTGTTTCGCGACTGAACAGACGTGAGCTTATTGTTTGGTGACGTTTGTGTGGAAATCCCGCTCCTGCCGGGCTGGGATTGTAGAATGGATGGTTTTCGCGATACCAGTTCCATATCCTGCGTCAGGAATCGGGTCTGACCTCGAACGCGGCCGTAAGTTTTTTCCTGCGTTATTTGACCGGCCCGTCGTTCGTTCGCAGATTGACGGACTTTCTCTCGGGCGCCCGTAGCTCAACTGGATAGAGCATCTGACTACGGATCAGAAGGTTAGTGGTTCGAATCCTCTCGGGCGCGCTTACCGATGGCTTGGTCAAATTGCCGATGGCAAAACGAAGGCGAGAAAATGCTCGTGACCTTTTCTGAACCTTCGCATATTTCTCGCAGGCCTATGAAAGTCGTGCTTCTCCTCACATGCGTCACAATCGCTTTTGCCACGATTTTACTTTCGTCGGGATGTCAGAAGAAGACTGTAGCCACAAATCCCGGTCCTAAACCGAACAATGCATTGCAGGAAAAAACCAAGCCGCTGCAGGCCGCCGATCTCGTAGGATACGACGGAACACAACTCAGGAAAAGCGTAGATAAAATCATACAGGGCAATGATAAACATAATAAAGAACTGGAAAATGCGACCGAAGGCCGCTAGGTCCAGCCCAACAACGATTGCAGCCAACGGAATCGCATGATGTCAGTGTAATTTTTTGCCGTCGGGCTTTCACTGAAAATACGGCCGGGCCTGCGCGTATTTCTTATCGCCGATTCCGCTGACTCTTCTCAAATCGTCAGCGCTGCGAAATGGTCGCGCTGCGATGATTCGAGCAGCCATTACATGTCCGATCCCTGGCACCGTCGTTAGTTCTTTCTCTGTCGCTGAATTGATGTTGATCTTACCAAGTGGCGTGTCTGCTTTTGGACGCGACTTGTTTGGATTGGGTGCGCTGTTTGCGTGGGCGGTCTGGGTGTAGACGAAAACGAAGGCGAAGCTGCAGGCCTTCCAAGTCCTTGAGGCTTTTGGTTGGAACCGAAATGACTAAACGGACCTGAAACCCCGGCGGGTGCGTTTAATCGCCCGATGTTGACGCCCCACCCGCCAATCTTCTCCTGTCGGGCTTCGTTCTCGATTTGTTGAAGCTTTTCCATTTCCGCTCGCGAATTTCTCAATCCGGGTGGCACGGCTTTGAATCCGTAGTTGACATGCGGGTAAACACGGTGAACGGCTCGGATAATTTCTCGCGTGTGAACTCCTTTGCCGCTCGTCCGACCTCGATGGCCTGGGGCACGGTGATCCCAAAGTACTTCGCTTGTTGAACAAGGCGCCCCGGGGTCATTTCGTCTGTTTCCGGCGCGTCAACCAGGTAGAGGCGAAAGATGTATTCGTTCGTGCCTGCGCTTACATGAAAACTGTCGCCGTCATTCGCCGAGTTCACAATCAACCGGCAATTCTCAAGCACAGTCCAATCTTTGCACCCGTCGCGGGCGCCAAGATCAGCAACGGCCGTCCAAAAAACCGCGGCGCCAATGAGTGCAATTCTGACGAACTGCAAACAAACCCAATCGCGAGAGATCAAACCGGCACCTCGAATTGGCTCATCAATTTGAATGTCTCGTAGCGCTTCGCAATTTCGTCCATCGAGAGCTTTCGCAAGCGCTCGAGGCTGAACGCTTCCACGCAAAAACTGGCCAGCACGCTTCCGTAAATCATCGCTTTGCGGAGATCGTTGAAGTGCACCTTCTTCACTGTGCCGGCGAGATATCCAGCCATGCCGCCGGCAAATGTGTCCCCTGCCCCGGTTGGATCGTGAATGTCCTCGAGCGGGTAAGCGCCACAACTGAAAAACTGATCTTCCTCGCCAAAAAGCAATGCGCCGTGCTCACCTTTTTTTATCGCAACGTACTCCGGCCCCATCTTTCGGATGCGACGCCCGGCCTTGATAAGGCTCGTTTCCTTAGTTATCTCGCGCGCTTCACTGTCGTTCAAGATTAGGAGATTGACTCGCTGAAGTAGCGCATCCAAATCCGGTCTCGCTTTCTCGATCCAAAGATCCATCGTGTCGGCGACAACGAAACGCGGGCGCTCCATCTGGTCGAGCACATGCGCTTGTAGTGAGGGCGCGATGTTGGCCAGCAGAACGAAATCGGTTTGACGATACACATCCGGCAATACCGGTTTAAAATTTTCGAAGACATTGAGCTCGATGGAGCGCGTCTCGCGCGTGTTCAGGTCCCACGAATATTCGCCTGACCAGCGGAACGTCTTTCCGTTCACTCGCTGCACGCCTTCGGTGTCGATCTTGCGCGACTTCCAAAACTCAAATTCCGATTCAGGGAAATCGTCGCCTACAATGCCGACCAGCCGAACCGGCGAAAAGAAACTTGCGGCGAGGGCGCCGTATGACGCGGATCCACCTAACAACTCGGAATGTTCCTCCACCGGCGTCTTAACGGTGTCGATCGCGATGGAGCCAACAACGAGAACAGACATCTGGAGAAGGTTAAATCGTTACAAGGGTTACACCGTCAAAAGGTACGCTCACGCGAGCATGTCAGTCGCGCAGCGCGCGTAATCAACAATGCTGTGCGCCTTGAGCAACGCGGATACCATTACAACGCGCTTTGCCCCGGCGTCGATCACACTCTGTAGATTGTCGATGTTGATTCCGCCGATGCAGAAAATTGGCAGACCCACTTCTGCATGAACCCGCCTGATGTCCGCGAGGCCGATCGGCGGATAATCAGGTTTTGTGGCCTGCTTTGCGTCGCGCGACTTCGATCGAGTCGTCATCCTGTCCGACATGCACGCCTTCTACCAAGACGCGGCTGGCGATTTCCGCGTGATCGTTCACGACAAGTGGCGTCGAAGATCTCGCTGTTAATTCGTGCAGCCGGGCAGCGCAACCAGCAAGTTCGTCGAGCGATTTTCCCTTGCCGCGAAGCTGAATCAGATCAACGCCCCCTTCGACCATTTGCTCGACAACCAGAGCGGCATCGGGTCCTTCGACATAGCCGAGATCAATAATCCCATAGAGACGCGCGTCGTTCAGATTCAGTTTCATTCAAAATGATCGCGACTGTAGCCGCCTCGCTGTGTCGAGGCGTTCACTGCGTCGACGCAACACGGCGACATAGCGCCTTCGCTACAACAAAATCTTACTCGCGTAACCGGATCGGCGGCGAGGCCAGCTCGAGTTTACCTGCTGAAATAAGCCGGTCCATCAATCCAGTATCGTAGTTTCCCTCGCGAAAATCACCGTTTCGCATCATTGCTGCGTGAAACGGCACGGTAGTCTTGATGCCGGTAATGTAATATTCGTCCAGCGCGCGACGCATTCGATCAATCGCATTGATCCGTGTGGCGCCGACCGTAATTATTTTGGCAATTAGCGAGTCGTAGTACGGCGGGACTGTGTAGCCGGTATAAACGTGCGAGTCGATTCGAACGCCGCGGCCGCCCGGTGCATAATAAAAATCGATCCGGCCCGGCGTTGGCTGAAAATCATTGGCTGGATCTTCGGCATTGATGCGGCATTGGATGGCATGCAATCGCGGGACCGCGTGCGCGACGTGAGGCGAAAGAGGTTGCCCGGCGGCGATACGGATCTGCTCCTTTACAAGATCGCACGCATACACTTCCTCGGTGACCGTGTGTTCCACCTGGATGCGCGTGTTCATTTCCATGAAATAAAAGTGCCTGTCTTGATCGACTAAAAATTCAATTGTGCCTGCATTTTCATACCCGACTGACTTGGCCAGCTTCACTGCGGCGTTCCCCATTTTTTTGCGAAGACTCGGCGTCATCAGCGGCGAGGGACATTCTTCAATCACTTTCTGGTTGCGTCGCTGAATGGAGCAATCGCGTTCGCCCAGATGCACGACACGGCCGTGGCTGTCGGCGACGATCTGAAATTCAATATGATGAGGATTAACGATGAGCTTCTCCAGATAGACCTGTTCATTTCCAAATGCTTTCTGCGCCTCGTGACGCGCACTGTGAAAGGCCGATTTAAGACTGGGCTCATTATGTGCTGTGCGCATCCCGCGCCCGCCACCCCCGGCAGCCGCCTTGATCATCACCGGGTAACCGATTTTCTTTGCGATCCTAATCGCTTCATCCTCTGTCTCGACGATTCCATCGCTTCCAGGCGTCACTGGCACGCCGGCTTTGCGTGCGCACGCGCGTGCAGCGTTTTTATCCCCCATGGCTTGCATCGCACGGGAGGACGGCCCGATAAACTTGATATTGCAGCTTTCGCACACCTCAGCGAAATGCGGGTTCTCGGCCAGAAATCCATAGCCAGGATGAATCGCATCAACGTCGCCAATCTCGGCTGCACTCATGATGCGATCGATCTTTAAATAGCTTTCCAAGCTCGGCGCCGCGCCGATGCAGATGGATTCGTCCGCAAGTTGAACATGCAGCGAATCGACATCCGCGTCTGAATAGACCGCCAGAGTGCGAATGCCGAGCTCTTTGCACGCGCGAATCACCCGCAGTGCGATCTCACCACGATTGGCAATTAGTACTTTCTCAAACATGAATTGAGAGTTTGCAGTTGATAGTTGAGAGACGGCCGAGTCGGGCGTTGAAGCTCAAATCTAACTCTCAACTAGCGAACTCTGAAGAGCACTTGGCCGAACTGCACCGGTTTGCCGTTTTCCGCCACTACTTCGGCGATAACGCCGCTTGTTTCTGCCTTGATCTCGTTCATCACTTTCATCGCCTCGATAATGCAAACGACTGTGTCTTCGGTGACGGATTTTCCAACATCAACAAAGGGCGCGCCGTCCGGGGATGCGGAGCGATAGAACGTGCCCACCATTGGAGAAACGACTTCTTTCAGCGGTACGCTCTCGATCGCTTTGGGTGCGGCCGGCGCAGTTTCAGGTGCAGTTGAGGAGGGCTTGGGCTGGCCTGCCACCGCGGGCGGCATAGCTGCGGCGGCCTGAACGGAAGGGTTTTTTTCAAGCTTGAGACGGAACCCCTCCTTTTCGATCTCGAAGACCGAAAGGTCATGCTTCTTCATCAAATCGATGATGGCTTTAATTTCTTTGATGTCTTTGGGGTCCAAGGATTGCTCCTCTTGTTAAGGCTGAGGCGTTTTAGGTAAAACAGTTTTGGGAGCAAGGTCAAGCACCAGAATGAAGTGCTGGAGTAATGCGGTACTGAGGCTTTGATCTGGCTCGGGTTCGCTACTCCATTATTCCATTACCCCAATACTCCATTTCGATATCATCGATGAAACCGACGATTACATCGACGTCGATAAACCGCCATTCCTTCTCAGTCACCCCACAAAACCGAATGGCGCGCGCAACTTGTGGAGAGAATTGCGTGAGCTATTCGCATTCGAGGTCGCCAGCGGCGGTCAGATTTCGATTGTGAATCGGCTCGACCGCGAGACCAGCGGTTTGGTTCTGGTAGCGAAAACATCTGCGGCCGCACGCCGATTTGGGTTGCTGATGCAGCGGCAGCTGGTGAAGAAAGGATATCTCGCAATCGTTTGGGGGTGGCCCGAATGGGAGCGCTACTGCGTCAATGCACCGTTGGATCGACAGGGCAAACATCAAGAATCGGTGATCTGGCTAAAGCAAATGATCCACCCGAGTGGCGCACCAGCGCAGACTGAATTCTACGTTGAACGCTGCTTCACAAGGTCGATTCTCGCAGCCTCACCTGTCGTTTCCCGACTTCCTCTCCCTGGCCAGGGAGAGGATGAAGGTGAGGGTCGAAAGAAAGTCCACGAAAAAAATTCAGCGCGTGGCGAAGAAAAGTTTGCTTTGATTCGCGCAATTCCGCGCACGGGACGCACTCATCAGATTCGCGTGCACCTGAGCGCGATCGGCCATCCGATTGTGGGCGACAAGATTTACGGCCCCGATGAGCGGCTTTACATCCGATTCATTGAAGCGGGATGGACGCCTGAGCTGGAGCAACGATTACTCTTGCCGCGTCATGCACTTCACTCTGCGACACTGGCGATTGAAGGCGAGCGGGAATGGGCCAGTCCGTTGCCTCCTGACCTTGCGGAATTCATACGGTAGGGACGCCGCGCTGCCCCGAAAGCTTTCGGGGGTCGGCGCAGCGCGCCGACCCTACCAATTGCAATCCAATCAACGACCTCTATGATAGCGCGCCGAATGAAATCTCTCCGCGTCTGCTTTGCTTGTGTGGTCCTTCTGGCCTGCTCGCAGACCTTCGGCGGTATTGAACAGCCGCGCGTGGCAACCGCCACTGAAGAGTTGAACCCGCAACGATTCGAATTTGCAATCGAATCCGGATATTTATTTGGCGCGATTAATCCGCCCGCGAGTTACGAAATCGGCGCGGAGTTCCTCACGGCGCGCATTCGTTGGGGAGTCATGCAGGGTGATACCTGGCTACGCGGGTACAATCAATTTTACATAAGCGCCATCGCCGAGCCGATTTTTCGCGGAATTGAGAACCATTACTTCGGATTAAATCTCGGAATGCGTTACAACTTTGTTCGACCGGGCAGCCGTTTCGTTCCCTATTTTTCGGGCGGGCTTGGCTTGGGATGGATCGACAGTCACCCCGAAATTCCTGGCGGACAGGGCCAGGATTTTACATTCAACATTTTATCGGCCGCCGGCATCTCCTACATCGTCAACGATCACTGGAAACTAAACGTGGGAGCGCTTTACCAGCATCTATCCAATGGAGGACAAACCGATCCTAATCGCAGCCTCAACCTTTTCGGACCGCAGGTGGGCGTGACATATTCGTTTTAATGTGCCTTTGTCATTTTGAGTGAAGCGAAACATCTCTGGTCCTCGCTTTGGCCTGAGTGAAAAAATGATCAGAGATTCTTCGCGTCGCTCAGAATGACAGGTCAATGAAGCCGCCCATTGAAAACGTCTTGGTGATCAAGCGGAGTTTGTTTGATGAACTTGGCAGTTTTCAGGGACTCAATTTCGAGCCTGAAAAGTATCTGAAAGCGATTCTGTCGCGCGGAAGCAATTTCTTTATTCCACGCTCTGATGCTGAGAGTAATCCCGCCTACAAGCAAATCATTCCCTACGCACTAATCGCCTTTCAAGATACCATCCTCCATTACGTGCGTGGCAAGAAAGCTGGCGAGCAGCGGCTGACCGCCAAAGGCTCAATCGGTATCGGCGGCCACATGAACGAAACCGACGAATCGCTTTTTGCCATGGACGAGCAGGCGTATCGCGCCGGCGTCGAACGCGAAGTGAACGAGGAAATTAAAATCGATACTCCGTTCGAAGATCAAATCGTTGCGCTTCTAAACGACGACTCCACCGAAGTAGGACGCGTTCACCAGGGCATCTTGCGCATTTTCAAATTGAAGGAGCCGAAAGTGCAGAAGCGTGAGGCCATGATTACGGGCCTGACGTTTCTGACAAAAGAAGAATTGCTTGCGCGTCGCGAAACCATGGAGACATGGTCGCAGATTTGCGTGGATTCGCTCGACCGTTTACTGCTGTAGCCCGCTTCTCCGGGGAAGCGGAGCACTAAGTTAGTTAGCCCCCAGGTGGAGCTGAGCCAGCAGGTGGAGCTGAGCCAGCAGGTGGAGCTGAACTCGGAGGTGGAGCTGAAGGTGGAAGTGAAGCTGCAGGTGGAGATGGAGCGGCAGGTGCAGGTCCAGCTCCGAACTGCTGGCTCTGCTTCACAAATGCGATCGCGTCGATTTGCCAACGGCCGACCGGATGCGAAATGCTGACGTCAAAATCGGCGTAGCTTGCCGGGTAATTTATCCGCGCGTGGAAGGCACCGTGCGGCTCGAAAAATTGTGATTCGAATTCAATTTGGCCCTGCAGATCAATCGCGCCGACAGGCG
>QHOK01000135.1 GCA_003218755.1 Verrucomicrobiota bacterium | reverse complement strand
CAGCGGCGGCCAACCAACAGGAACGACCGAATTAGCTACTGATTTTCGCATCAGAGATACCGCTTCGCCGAGAAGAAAGATTTGAACTTCGTGGCCAGCTTCAGAAAGCGCATCGCCGTGAAGAAAAGGAAATGCGGCTTTGGTCGGGTCGTCCGATCCCCATGCACTCTTCATAAGAATTTTTAGTTTAGCCGCGCTTGCGCCAGCAGTTGCAGGTGCAGCAGCCGCGACAAGCGGAAGCGCTGCAAGATGCTTCAGGAATGATCGCCGTATCATATCGTTCGATTTAACCAGAAACAGGCTGCATTGCGCAATCCATTTCGGACAATCTCAGCGGCTGCGGCTTTGACGAGCTGGTTTGGTTTGCTTTGGGGGCTTTGATTGAGTGCTTGTAGCGGAATCCCGGTAAAACAACACGCCGTGCGCACGCAGATTGCTGATTAGCGCGTGCAGATCGTTTGCCAACGTTTGATCATTCAGCAGCGTCGCCACCAAACCTTTTCCTTGTGTGGCGCTGCGCACCACCTTGCGCGTGTCGGCAATGGCATTCTGCAAATCGTCGGCGGCTTTTTTTGCGGAAGCCATCGTCGAATCCGCCTGCTCGACCACTCCATCCAACTTCTTGGAAGATTGTGCCAGCGCGCTGGTAGCCTCATTCAAATGTTGCATGCTGGATTTCAGATTTTCCATGTTCGCTGGGGACAGTGTGTCTTGATTCAGGCGGTTCACAGTCGTGTCCATCTTTTGCACAGTCCCGCGGAGATCGTTCACCAACGCGCCTCCTTCACGCGTCAGATCGTCGATGCCGGTCTCCCGCGCGCCACTGACATCTGCATTCGGTGGCAGATAAGCTTTCGGCTGTCCTGAGGGCATTGTTACATTTACAAACCGATCGCCGAGCAAACCGGAACTTCCGACCGTGAATTTGGTTCCTTCAGGGATCTTAATGTAATCATAAATTTTCAGCGGGACAGCCACGCCACCGCCCTCACGAACTAGCTTCGGACCGCCCGCGACTTTTCCAATTCTCGCGCCGGCGAGCAAGACATCGGTGCCTTTCAACAGTCCGCCCGCATCATTGAAGCGAACGGTGATGGTGTAATACGTCTTGAAACCCTCTCCCAGCCTACCGAATTGCACGAGCAGCGCGCCTAGCATCGCTAATCCCACAAAAACGAAAATGCCGACTTTGAATTCCAAACCTCGCTCGTGCCGATTCATCTTGAATGCTTATTGTCAATCTGAGCGAACTTTTTCGCAAGGAGCGGCGATTTCCAAAACGCCGCGTTTTTTAGTCGGCGACTAAGAGACTGCCGAACCGTGTTCAGAGCGACCGAGGAGGAAATCCTGGATCAGCGGATCACTCGACTGCTGAAGGTCGGACGAAGTTCCTTGAAAATAAATTCGACCCTCGTGCAAGTATGCGATTCGGTCCGCGACGTCAAACGCATTTTTCATATCGTGCGTGACGACCACGCTGGTCATTCCAAAGCGCCGTTGTAGCCGGCGAATCAATCGATTGATACTATCCGCTACCACGGGATCGAGGCCCGATGTGGGCTCATCGTACAATACACAGGAGGGCCGGCGAATAATGGAGCGTGCGAGACCAACTCGCTTCTTCATTCCGCCGCTCAAACTCTCCGGCATCTTATCTTCCTGTCCTTCCATTTCCATCACCTCAAGCATCTCCGCGACTTTCGAGCGTAAAACCTTTGGGTCGTTCTCGCCAGCTTCGCGCAACGGAAAAGCAATATTGTCCTCCACCGTCATGGAATCGAAAAGCGCACCGCCTTGGAAAAGAATGCCGACCTTTTTGCGGATCTCCCCGAGCTGGCGTTCGCTCATTCCGATGATGTTTTGGCCCTGGATCCAAATTTCCCCCGTGTCGGGCTGCATCAATCCAACGAGATGTTTAAGCAAAACGCTCTTGCCGCCGCCGCTGCGCCCAATGATGGCAAGGGTTTCACCAGTTGAGACTTCAAGATCGATGCCACGCAGAATTTCCTGTTGTCCGATCTTTTTGGTCAATACGCGCACCGCGATCATTGGCGAAGATCTACTCGAAACCAAAGGAGGCTTAATCGAGGGCTTGGGAGATGGCGGCGCTTCGATCATCGCAACGCACAAACCTCAACTCTCAATTCTCAACTTTCAATTCATTACTCCAAAGCTTCATCACGTCATTACGCCGCTTATTGATACCCGGCTGGGTAAATAATGTTGAACAACATGGTGAGGAAAAAATTGCAAATCAGAACCGCGAGCGAGGCATTCACTACCGCTTCAGTCGTGGCCCGACCGACGCCGACCGCGCCTTCGCGTGTGGTCAATCCTTTGTGGCAACTGATGAACACGATCAGTATTCCGAAACAGAATGCTTTTGACAAACCCATGATGATGTCCCGACTGCGCGTCCAGCGCACCATGTTCGCCATGTAGTAAGTGCCGTTAATGTCCAGCATGAAAATCGCTACGAGATAACCGGCGGCGATCCCGACGGCAATGCACTCCGCCACCAGCAGCGGCATCGATACCATCATGGCGAGCGCCCGCGGCACGACCAGATAATCAACTGGATAAACCGCAAGCGCGCGCAATGCATCGATTTGCTCGGTCACTTTCATCGTGCCAATCTCGGCCGACATCGCCGCGCCGACACGCCCGGCCACCATCAGAGCAGTCAGGACGGGGGCGAGCTCGCGGCAGAGCGCTACCGAAACTACCGCACCTACGGCGGAGCCCATTCCCAGCTTGTTGAATTGGAAAAATGTTTGTGCCGAGAAGACCGCACCGGTGAATCCACCGGTGATTACCACGACGAGCTGCGAAAGCAGTCCAACCTCGACGATTTGATTGAGAAACAATTTCCAGCGGAGCTTATGCGTAAAAATAGAACGAAACGTGTCGGCTGCGAGCAACACGAGTTCGCCCAGGTATTGAAAAAACGAGAGCAGCGGCGCGCCCAGAGCGTTAAAGAATCGGACCATTATCAACTCAGGTGATTAGTGAAGGGCTGACCGGCGAATGGTAAATGACGAGGCACGAATGTCGAATGACCAACGAATGAGCGGAATCCGAATGACAAAATACATGGTTGCGGTTGTTTCCGCATTTCATAATTCGACTTTCCAATTTTGTCTGGCAGAGCTTCCAATTGCGCCTCGCGGAAAGCTGCGATAAAAGATGTTCATCGGAGGAATGAGACGCGCTATTCAGTTGTTGCTGGCAGGGAATGTGTTGCTGAGCGCGGTGTTCTTGAGCAGTTGCGAAACCATGCCGCAGGGAATTCAGCAAGCAAGAATCGAGATGGCGCAACGAATCGCAGCCGACCCGACCGGTGATTATTTTATCGGGCGGCGTTATTACAAGCCCGATTACAAATTCTGGGGTTACATCCGGCGGCCGGGTCAGCCATGGAGCACAGCGGAGATGGTGATGTTAAATGAAAAACAGAAGCTTGCGCCCGACCGCGAACGCGTCGATTTCGGCGACGACAATAATTACGAATACAAGCTCTATGGTTACTTCAGCGGCGATAAAGTCTATGAGCCTGCGAGCAACGGAATTTATCCGGAATTTGTGTTGAAGGGCTACGAATTAATTTCCATCAACCCGCCGCCAATTTTTAGAAGTCAGTTTCGGGGTAACGCCAGCGCTGCGGACCTTCGCTATGTGGTGGAAAAGCCGGAATGATACCCTGTTGTCATTCCGAGTGAAGTCGAGGAATCTCAATATTGCTTCCGCGATCGATGCGATTTAAAGGACGAGAGATATCTCGACTCCGCTCGACATGACAAAGCTCCCGCACGCTTCGGATAAAAAAGACCCTCTGGTCGAAGAATTCCTACGTTACCTCGCGAACGAACGAAACGCTTCGCCGCGCACGCTCAAGGCGTATCGCCAGGCGCTGACTGCTTTCGGTGCGGCGAACAAAACATCGTGGAAAAAATGCACGGCCGACGATTTTCGCGATTACCTCTTCGCGCTCATGAAGCGCGCGCAGGCACGCTCCTACGTGCGACTGCAATTCTCCGCGTTGCGCAGTTTTTATCAGTTTCTGACGGCTCGAAAACGGCTGCGGCACAATCCAGTGCGGGAAGTGCAATTGCCTAAGATTGAAAAAAAACTGCCGCTGGTTCTTACACGTCAGCAAGTTGAGGAGCTTCTTACCGCGCCAACCCGCGAGACGAAGAAACGCTCCGCGCCCGTTTGGATGCCGCTGCGCGACGTCGCTATTATGGAATTATTCTACAGCAGCGGCTTGCGACTGAGCGAACTGGCTGCGCTTGATGTGGCTGATGTCGATCTTTACACCGAGTCTCTGCGCGTATTCGGCAAGGGCCGCAAGGAGCGCGTCTGCCCGGTGGGGTTGCCCGCGCTCGAAGCGATCTCGCGCTATCGCGCCGCTGCCAATGTGCATGCAGGTCCGCTCTTCATAAACAAGGCGCGAAGGCGAATGTCCGTGCGCTCCATCTGGCTCGTGTTGAAACGTTATGTGCGCCACACATCCATTCCAATTTCAATCAGCCCGCACAAGTTGCGGCACAGTTTCGCGACGCACATGCTCGATCGCGGCGCCGACCTGCGCAGTGTCCAGGCATTGCTTGGACATGCCAGCCTTTCCACAACACAAATCTACACGCACGTCACAGTTGAGCGGCTGAAAAAAGCCTACGCAGACGCACACCCGCGGGCCTAATTTGTGACGTGCCTTAGCTCGCCGGCGCAGCCGCGTTACTCTGTGGTTGGGATTCGGGAACCTGGAACGACAGCTTCCCGTCGACTGCCTCAACTTCGACTTTGTCACCTGCTTTGACGCTACCGCGAAGCAATTCTTCGGCGAGCGGGTCTTCGAGAAAACGCTCCACCGCACGGCGCATCGGCCGCGCTCCGTACTGCGGCTCGTATCCTTTCTCGATGAGGAATTCCTTCGCGCTTTGTTTCAGGTCAATGTGGACTTCCTTGGCTTTGATGCGCCTGAGCACTTTGTCCACTTCCAGATCGACGATGCGTAACAGCTCCGGCTTGCCGAGAGAATGAAACACGATGATCTCGTCCAGCCGATTGAGAAATTCGGGTTTAAAGACGCGCTTCGTCTCATCGAGAATTTTGTCCCGCATCGAATCGTAATCATGTCCTTCCAGGGGCGCGCCGAAGCCCATCACCATCTGCTTTTTCAACAACTCGGCCCCGACGTTGGAAGTCATGATGATAATCGTGTTCCGGAAATCGATCTTGCGCCCTAACGAGTCGGTGATTTTGCCGTCTTCGAGTATCTGCAAGAGCAGATGCATGACATCCGGGTGCGCCTTTTCAATCTCATCAAAAAGCACAACCGAATACGGCCGGCGTCGCACCGCTTCCGAAAGTTGTCCGCCCTCTTCATAGCCGACGTAACCTGGCGGCGAACCGATCAAACGCGAAGCAGTGAATTTTTCCATGTACTCCGACATGTCGATTTGAATCAACGCGTCGGCGTCACCGAACATGAATTCAGCGAGAGTGCGCGCGAGATACGTTTTGCCGACACCGGTAGGACCGAGAAAAACAAATGACCCGATCGGGCGTTTTGGATCTTTCAAATCCGCGCGTGAGCGGCGCAAAGCCTTGCTGATGGCGGTGACCGCTTCGTCCTGACCAATGACGCGCTGTTTCATCTCGGCCTCCATCATGAGGAGCTTTTGTGTTTCCTCCTGCTCCATGCGCTGGAGAGGCACGCCGGTCACCTTGGAAATGATGTGCATCATGTCGTCGGCCGTTACGACCACTTCTTTTTCTTCTCGCTCCTCGCGCCATTTGCTCAGAATGGCATCGAGCTTTTCCTTGGTTTGCTTCTCTTTGTCGCGAAGGGCTGCAGCTTTTTCGAAATCCTGCGCCTTGATTGCTCCTTCCTTTTCCA
>QHOK01000134.1 GCA_003218755.1 Verrucomicrobiota bacterium | reverse complement strand
GCTGCAAGCCATCGGCAATGAGCCGAGCACAGCGACCAATCCACTGCTCATTAAAATTTCGCCCGATCTCTCGCCGATTGAATTGGAAGTGATTCTTAACGTATGTGCGGAAAACGGAGTGGCAGGCATCATCGCGACTAACACAACACTCGATCATTCGTCAGTTCCGCCGGAGCTCGACGAGGAAGGAGGCTTGAGCGGAGCGCCGTTGCGTGAAAAAGCTACCGCGCTGATGCGCGATATTGTTGCAAAGTCCGCAATTCCGGTGATCGCTTCCGGTGGAATTTGCGACGCAGGATCGGCCCGGGAGAAACTTCAGGCCGGTGCGGAACTCGTTCAGCTTTACACCGGATTCGTTTATTGCGGTCCGCGACTTCTCCGCGAAATCATGGAATCTGTTCTGCAGGACAGGAATGAGACTTTCCCGTAAGATTCTCAAATTTACCGAACCGCTCACCTATCGGCGCGGCTGGCGCAGGGCGCAACGCTCCGTTTTTCGCGTGCCACTTGGGCCGATGTTGGCGGAGATCGATCGAAAACGCGCCCGCGAAATCCAGCAGCGATATGCGAATTCCACTGCGGGATATGCCAAATACGCAAACATCGAGCCGTGGCTGCGATTGAATCGAGAACGGGTGCAAGATTTGAAGCTCCATCGCGCGGCACCCAAACGCGTGCTCGATCTCGGTTGCGGAGGCGGATTTTTCTTGTTCATCCTGAAACATCTCGGCCATTCGGTGCTGGGACTTGACGTGGAGCGCGTCGCGCTTTTTACCGAGTTACTCGAGCTTTTCGAAGTGCCGCGGTTGGTTTGCAGGATTAGCGCATTCGAGCCTCTCCCCGATCTCGGTCAAAAGTTCGATTGGATCACTGCGTTTTCGGTTAACTTTAATCTTTACCATCCTGCGAAAGAACGGTGGGGGACAGCGGAGTGGGATTTTTTCCTGCGTGATCTGCAGCAGCACCTCGCCCCGGGCGGCAAAATCTTTTTTGGGCTCAATCCACTCTACGACGGTGATTACTACACGCCCGAGTTGCGCGATCTTTTCCTCAGTAGAGGCGCAAACATCGAGCGCGAACGAATTTTTTTTGAAAAGGGATTGCGCTTCTAACGTGCTCTTTAGGTGGAGACGTCGCGCTGCGACGCCCGCTCGCCGCAGCGCGACGACCCGACCAACTACGGAGTCGCCGACGGCGATTCGGCCGAAAATTCGTGCGGCAAGCGATGATGGTGCCAGCGACGATGTCGCTCTTCTAATTGCTGCAATTTTTGGCGCTGTTCGTCTGTGAGATTAGCAGCCATCTGCCGGTGGGCGCCAGCCATCGTCTCATGCACGCGCCGGGCCGTGTCTCGCCGAATTTCTCTCAGTTGGTCCGCTGTTTTGTCGATGATCGGCGAAATTTTGGCGACCTGCTCCGGCGTCAGGTTGAGCTCGGTGCGGAGTCTTTCCTTCATTCGTGCGCCGATCAGTTGAGGATGATGGAGCTGAAAAAAATGGTGCCGAGCGTATAATCCTCCAACGAACGCGCCACTGATTCCCCCGGCGACAAATACGAGAAGGAATCCCGCGATGAGTTTCCATTGCAACGCGCGGTTCATCTTAAAACTCATCCTGAATCGCGGAGTCCGCGATGGCGAATTCGTTCGTAAAAGATTCACCGATTTCGCGGTTTTGACTCGCTTCACGCACGGCCGCGATTGTCGATATGACAATCACCGCTATCGACAACGCAGCGACGCGTCGGGCGAGCGACGTGACTCCATTCAGCCTCGGAGCAGCCCCGCGCCAGAGCGCCACCACACGCGTGTCGAACCCGAACGGCATCGTAGCGCCGGTTTCGTTACGCGCCTGGGCCGCAGATCGCAGCAACCGATCGATTCTTTCGTTTTTCATTGTTTTTCTTTCGCCGAAATTTTCGCGAACTGTTGTTTCATTTTCTGCCGGGCTCGGAACGCGCGCACCTTAATCAGCGCAGCGCTCCAGCCGGTGATTTTCCGGATCTCCTCCACCGAACGTCCCTGCAAGTATAGCAAGTCGATCGCCAGTCGCTCGACCGGTTTCAGTGCTGTCAAAAGATGCTCAACCAGCTGACGCGAAACGAACCGCTGATCCGGGGCCAGTTCATCCGAGGAGGTTGCCAGATTCTCGACCACGGCTTGTTCTTCCACGCTCAAATCGGCGTGCCGCAATTCCGGGCGCACTTTCTCCGATTCGATTTGATTCAGGCAAGTGTTCACCGCAATACGCGAGACCCAGTGCTCAAGCGGCACCTTCCCCGAATATTGCGATAATTTTTGGAAAACTTTTATAAAAATCATTTGGCAAAGGTCCTCCTCCGCCGTTCGGCGCGGACGATGCGCCCGAACCACTTTTGCCACCAGCGGATAAAGCTGACGCACCAGCGCCCGAGCTGCGTCATCATCATGCTGAAGCGCAGCCTCAACCAGCGCGCCTGCGTCAGAATCATCCATGTGATCGATAGCGCATCCACACCATTGACAATGACCGATGGGGATGGGCTTTGGTTACAAGTTTGTGTGTAGAGGTCCTTGTGCCAAGCACCTGTTGTTAATTTGGGCAGGCGGTTGACGCAAGCGCCGCTACACCACCGGACAACGCAAAAAATTGTAACCGGCCTGATCGTCAGCCGGTCATCATCTTTGAAAGCGCGAAGAGCGCACAGCAAATAACAAACATTAACTATGAAACGAAATCTATTAACAGTTGTGGCTGCCGGTGCGATCGCACTTGGCGGCTTTGTCGTCGTGTACGCACAACCGGGTCCGGGAGGAGCTGGGTGCACGCACGGCCACGCGTTCGGCCTTGGGCATCTAACCGAGAAGTTGAATCTGACATCTGACCAACAGACGAAGGTTCAGCCGATCCTCGACCAAGCCAAACCGCAAATCGCCGCCATCCATCAGGAGGCGATGCAAAAAGCGAAAACGGTGATCGACAGCACGCTGTCGCGGATCCGGCCGCTGCTCAATGCGGACCAGCAGACGAAACTCGATGCCATCCAAAAAGCGCATCAGGACATGATGAACGCCAGAAAAGAGCTGCACGAGACGATTCAGGAATAACGTCCAGTTTTGGGAGCGATGGGAGAAAGGCGGCGATCCGGAAAGGGTCGCCGCCGTCTTTTTCAGCCAGGAATCGGCTACGCACGCGGTGTACTTCGGAACATATTCCGCGGTGGCGGTCACGGCGAGACGCGCGCCAGGCGCGTTCGAGTGGCTAGAACGCTTCAGCTTTGTTTCTTTCTCAAAGAAAACAAAACGAAGATGACGCCGAGCCCTGCCGCAATCGCCGCGGCGGTGAAGCCCGCGGTCGAAATTTCAGCGCGGGACTGAAAACTTTCTTTGAGCCGTGCGGCAAGCCCGATCAGAAAGAAAAGAAATCCCACACAGATCAGTATCAAGCCGATCGCTCTTTGGTCATCGGAAGAAATCCTCATTCGCGGTGAGCAATCAAATACAATTGGAAACTAAAATTCAAGTGCACTCTTTAAATGGAAGGCGCTAATGTGGCTGGTGCGCTGGATTAAGCCACTAAGTTGTGGGCTGCTGGTTCTGTTAATTGCTGGTCTTCGGCTCGACGCCCAGATCGATCGCATCACAGGGAACAATTTCGCTACACGGTCGGAAGTTCTGGCGCGACACGGAATCGTCTGCACAAGCGTGCCGGCGGCAACGGAAGTGGGGATCGACATCTTGAAACGCGGTGGCAGCGCGGTGGATGCGGCGATCGCCGCAAACGCGACCCTCGGCTTAATGGAGCCCGTCTCCAACGGAATCGGCGGCGACCTCTTCGCAATCGTTTACAGCGCGAAGGAAAACAAACTTTACGGAATCAATGGCAGCGGTCGTTCACCACTCGGGTTGAGTTATGATCAGATGAAGGCCGAGCTGGCAAAACTGCATCGCGAAGCGATTCCACCGATCGGCATGTTGCCGATCAGCGTGCCCGGAACTGTAGACGCTTGGGCGGAGCTGCACAAAAGATTCGGCAAACTGAAGCTGAGTGATGACCTTGCGCCTGCGATTCGATATGCCGAAGAGGGTTTTCCGGTCACGGAATTGATCGCCTATTATTGGGCCTTTGGGCCGCGCCTGTATAAAGGATTGCCCGGCGCGTTCCTCGAAACTTACACGCTGGACGGCAAGGGCCGCACTCCTGCGAAAGGGGACATTTTCAAAAATCCAGCCCTCGCGAAAACTTTGCGGCTGATCGGTGAAAAAGGTCGCGACGTTTTTTACAAAGGAGAAATCGCTGACAAGATCGACAATTTCATGCGGACTAACGGCGGCTTCCTGCGAAAAGCCGACTTCGAGACGCATACATCGACTTGGGTCGAGCCTGTCTCGACGAGTTATCGCGGCTACGATGTTTTCGAGCTGCCGCCAAACGGTCAGGGCATCGCCGCGCTGCAGATATTAAACATCCTCGAAGGATTCGATCTTCGCGCGATGGGACGCAATTCACCCGAGACGCTGCATACCATGATCGAAGCGAAGAAAATGGCGTGGGCTGATCGAGCGAAGTTTTACGCCGATCCCGCCTTTGCAAAAATTCCTCTGGCCGGTCTTCTTTCGAGAAAATACGCAGCAGAGCGTCGCAAACTGATTGACCCGAATCGCGCGGCCAAACAGGTCGGGGCTGGCAATCCGGCGCTCGACCAGGGTGACACGATTTACATGTGCACTGCCGATGACGAAGGCAACATGGTCTCGCTAATTCAAAGCAATTATCGCGGGATGGGCAGCGGTATCGTGGTGCCCGGCCTCGGGTTCATGTTTCAGGATCGTGGCGAACTTTTTTCGATGGATCCGACTCACGCGAATGTTTACGCGCCGGGCAAACGTCCGTTTCACACCATTATTCCTGGTTTCGTGATCAAAGATGGCAAACCGTGGGAAGCATTCGGCGTGATGGGCGGCGGCATGCAACCGCAAGGTCACGTCCAGGTGCTCACGAA
The DNA here is from genome assembly GCA_003218755.1 of Verrucomicrobiota bacterium. Lineage (GTDB taxonomy): Bacteria > Verrucomicrobiota > Verrucomicrobiia > Chthoniobacterales > UBA10450 > Udaeobacter. The sequence continues at coordinate 4,218 of QHOK01000134.1, read as the reverse complement.
CCAGATCGATTTCGGTTTAAACGTGCAGGAAGCCGGCGACGCTTCGCGCTGGCAGCATGAGGGCGATAACGAACCGACCGGAGAAAAGATGACTGAGTCAGGTGGATACGTTGAAGTCGAGAGCGGTATTCCGTACGAGACGGTGCGCGAACTGCGCAAGAAAGGTCACGACGTGCGTTTTGACGTAGGCGGCTAGGCGGGGTATTGACTTGCGACAAATTTTGTAGGGCGTTTCTGTGAAACGCCGAGCTAATTGCGTTTGGCGTCTGGCACAGACGCCCTACAATTCGCGTGTTTAATTCTTCGGCGCTTTAAGCTCAGCGAGTTTTTCTTGGGCGCGATCGACGTCTGATTCGTTCGCGATGCCGAGTTTCAGAAGTTTTTGCTGACGACGTAAGTTTGCTTCCGCGGCTTCGAGCTCGGCGCGCTCACGTTTCGACGCTGCGACTTGCGCGGCTTCGGTTAATTGCGCCAGCGCCGTTTTCACTGCTTCCAGTTCGTCCTTGGTAATTTCGCCAGCCGCGAGTTCGGATTCTTTGGCAGCAACTTCGTCTTTTGCTCGAGCAACGCGCGCATTTGCAAGATCAGATTCGTATCGAACTACCTTCAACAAGCGTTGCTCCACTTCTACTTTTGCGAGCACGCCAATTTTGTAGAGTCGTTCCGCTCCTTCGGCATTTCCTTTTGCCCGTTCCAATTGTTTCTCCAGACGCGCAACGTTGCCATCAGGCAGGGGTTCATCCGAGAGGTTTTGCTTCAATATCGCCGGCTCGATGTCGAAGGGCTCCGGTTCTTCGGATTTATTTTCCGGCGATTGACCCGCAGCCAGCGTCAGCATCACCGTAGCGAGAAGCGCGATCGGCAACGCAACTCCGCGGATCATGCTGCGAGTTTATCACAAAATTGCAAGTCCGCTGAGGACAGCGGACGCTACAGCAGTTTGATCCTCGAGCGGCTGTAGCATGCGCTGTCTCAGCGCATACAATGAAGCTGCACCAAAAATTTCTAAAATTTTTTCCTTTTATCTACTGCTTTCCTTCTATAGAAGAGCGCCCCGGAGGAGTTTATAAATCCGGTTAGTCGTCACGTTCTGCTCGGCGTCGCGGTTTTGGTATTCATCATTCCACCGGTATCGGCTGATCTCTTCCCGGCATCCGGACCAGTTGTTTCGGGCAAAGTGGCGCGTCTTCGTTTCGGCCGTGCAGCCGCGCCGAAAAATGCGCCGCTTGCAGTGAAACGAGCGATCTGGGCGGCCAATCAACTTCGCTCCAGGCTGTATCGCTACGGCGGCGGCCACAAATCATTTGATGATCGCGGTTACGATTGTTCCGGTACTGTCTCCTATGCGCTCGGCGCAGCGGGTCTGATCGCTTCACCGCTGAGCTCAACTGAGTTTCGCAGCTATGGCGAGCGCGGTCCTGGCAAATGGATCACCATCTATGCGCGCGAAGGTCACACGTTCGCCGTGATTGCCGGACTGCGACTCGATACGACGCCATACGATCATTACACCGGAAAATGGGCGCCGCGCTGGCAAACTATTTATCGGCCACCGCGCGGATTCGAAGCGAGGCATCCCGTTGATTTGTGATTTCGCTGGCGCTCTAGCCTCCGCTGTCTTAGCAGATGGTTGCTTTGCCGTGCGGACCCAGATGCGCTGAGGACAGCGCACGCTACAGCCACATGATGTCACCGAGGTTGGCGTTTGACCCTTCTTGGGCAAAGTTCCGCGATTCAATGCGACGCTCAGCCAAGATCCGTATGCCGATCAATCGCGCGATTGTTATGGCCCAGATGACAGCGCTAATTTTGCTGGCGCCGTTTTGCGCAACCGCGCAGGACAAATCTCACGTCACTTCGGAGCAAGTAACTCGAGCTATTCAGGAACTCGAAAAACTCGCACAGAAGCAAATTCAAGAAAACGCGCTGCCGGGGCTAGCCATCGCGATCGTGTTTCAAGACAAGGCGGTGTACGCGAAAGGATTCGGCGTTCGCGATGTGAACACGAAGGCGCCGGTTGATGCTGACACCGTGTTTCAACTCGCGTCAGTTTCCAAATCCGTTGGCTCGACAGTCGTTGCCGAGCTTGTGGGCGAAGGAAAAATCACCTGGGACTCGAAGCTCAGCGTCCTCGATCCCGCATTCGCGATGTTCGATCCGTGGGTAACACGCGAAATCACGATCCGCGACATGTATGCACATCGCAGCGGGTTACCCGAGCACGCGGGCGATTTGCTGGAAGATCTGGGTTTCGCGCGAGCGGAAATTTTACATCGGCTGCGCTATCAACATCCCGCGAGCAGTTTTCGTTCGCATTACGCATACACGAATTTTGGCATGACCGAGGGCGCGGTCGCGGCAGCGAAAGCGTACGGGCTGGAATGGGAAAACGCCTCCGAAGAAAAATTGTACCGGCCACTGGGCATGACCTCGACTAGCTCGCGTTATGCGGATTTCATGGCGCGCAGGAACAAAGCGTTGGGACATGTGCTGGTAGATGGCAAATGGGTGCAAAAGTTCAAACGCGATCCAGACGCCCAATCCCCGACGGGTGGGGTGAGTTCTTCTGTAAACGACCTGGTGAAATGGCTGCGGTTGCAACTTGGAGATGGAAAATTTGATGGCAAACAAGTCGTGGATAAGGGCGCGCTGGCCGCAACGCATCACCCGCACATGCTCACCGGCTTTAATCCCTTCACTGGGCTGCCGGGTTTTTACGGATTGGGCTGGGGCGTTAGCTACGATCCAGAGGGTCGGTTGCGCTTAAATCATTCCGGCGCGTTTGCATTGGGCGCTGCGACTCACGTGAATCTCGTGCCGGCCGAGCAATTGGGCATCGTGGTTCTCACTAATGCGTACCCCGTTGGCATAGCGGAAGGACTGGGGACGACGTTTTTGGACACGGCGCTGTATGGCAAGCCGACCCAGGACTGGCTCGTCCTCTTCAAACAACGGTTTTCCAACCCGGCAGCAATCGGTACGGTGCTGGGCTTCGATTATTCCAAATCGCCCGCTTCGCCGGCGCCTGCATCGAAAAATAGCGCCTACCTTGGAAGATATACGAACGATTACTTTGGCGACATCTCGATCATCGAAAAGGATAGCGGATTGGCAATTGTGCAGGGCCCGAAAAACAAGACCTTCCCAATGAAACACTATGATCGCGACACGTTCACCTATGAGACGGAGGGCGAGAACGCTGTTGGCAGAAGCGGAATCACCTTCACCATCGGCCCGGATGGCAAAGCGACACAGGTGCTTGTGGAAAATCTCAACGTGCGCGGCGAAGGAGTTTTCAAGCGCATTCCCGATCAGAAGTAGCAAGACATCGCTTCGCCTTGCTGACGAACGGTGTATTCTTGTCTTGCGCCAAAAACGCGCAGTAATGAGCAGTCGTTTGAAATGGGGAGTATATACTTAGCGCAACTAAATGGTGAACCGCTCTTTCTTCATGTAGAGCCGACAAGCGTGGTTGGGCGAAATGCGAAACTTGTGCCGTTGCGTCCAATACGAAACCGGGCCGTTTCCCCTTAACGGCTTCACAATGACTTGACCGGCATCATCCTCGACTTTGAAGCGGTTTGAGCGACCGGGAATCGTGTGGCAAAAACTCATTCGGCCGTTTGCATCTTTCCAGCCCCGACGTCTTACCATGTGCCGCATGATATTCATCGGTTGCGCTTTCTTGTGAAAGAGTGTGATGAGATTCGTCTTGTCCGTGTAGTATTTAATTCCACCCCTCTTCGTCGGCAACTCGGCGAACGAGGTCTGTAAGAAAGTGGACAAAGGCCGGGGGTACGGGGCCGGACATGTCCAGCGGCGCCATGTTCAGCATAATGACTACGCCGTTCCCGCCGGTCTTGCTCCCCATCATCAGCGCGAGAAAACCCGAGTTAAAACCGGTATGTTCGAAGTAGCCACCTGTCGGCGCGCCGTCCTTCTGGTGCTCGGAATACCTGTTTACGTTTACGTCAAAGCCGAGACCCCACGAGGACTGGCACGCCTTTACGCCCGGATCCGCGGTCTCCAAGCAACTGCCCGGCTCCATTCTCCCCGGTTGCCGTTCCATGACCTGATGCGCAATGCGCGATGTTATGCGCCCTTGGGTCTCGCCCTTAAGAGCCTTCTGGACAGCGATGACGAACTTGGCAAGATCGGTGGGCGTCGTCACCAGACCACCCGAAGACGCCGAATTGAACACACGTGGACCGTCCGGAA
>QHOK01000133.1 GCA_003218755.1 Verrucomicrobiota bacterium | reverse complement strand
CGCAGGTAGAAGAATATCTGGAATTTTACAACGGTGAAGGTGTGCAACACATCGCCATGGCGACGAACAACATCATCGAGACCGTGACCGACCTGCAGAAGCGCGGCGTGGAGTTCCTGCAGATCCCTTCGAATTATTACGACACGCTGCTCGATCGCGTTGGTCATATTGATGAGGAACTGAACGCTCTGAAGCAGCTCGGCATTCTCGTCGATCGCGATGATGAAGGTTATCTGCTGCAAATTTTCACAAAGCCGGTGGAGGATCGGCCGACGCAGTTTTTTGAGATTATTCAGCGCAAAGGCGCGAAAAGCTTCGGCAAAGGTAATTTCAAAGCGCTATTTGAAGCCATCGAGCGCGAACAAGCCGCCAGAGGCAATTTGTAGGTGTCATGTTGAGCGAAGCGAAACATCTCAGATTGACCAGAGATTCTTCTCCCGCGCCTGCGGGATCAGAATGACAGAATAGAGAAGGAGGATAGGCAATGCCGTATTACCAAAGACTGGGAGAAATTCCGAGGAAACATCACATCTGGTTTCATCGCAATGGGCAGGGGCCGACTTATAAGAACGAAGGCATCGCGTACGAGCACGTTTTTACCACGCAGGGTTTCGATGAGGCGTACTCGATCATGTATCATCTGCGCCCGCCCACGCGTGTACGCAACGTCGAGTTGATCAAGAATTGGGAACCGAAAAAAGTGACTGACAGTCCGTTGCGGCATCATCACTTAAGGACGGCAAATATTCCGCGGCGCGGCGATCTCTACACCGGGCGCGTCCCGATGTTGTTTAATCAGGACGTGATTGCCTATCGCGCGAGGCCGGCAAAGGCGTACGATAAATTTGAATATTATAAAAACGGCGGCGCTGATGAGATCATTTTCGTGTTTCACGGCGGGGGGGTGATGGAATCTGTTTTCGGCAAGCTGCCTTATCGTGCCGAAGATTACATCGTCATTCCCCGTGGCATCACGTACCGGCTCGTGCCGGACAAGGTTGAAGAGGAGGATTATCTTATTCTCGAATCAGTCGGCCCTGTTCGAATTCCGCAACGCTACTTAAATCACGAAGGGCAAATTAAAATGGGCGCGCCTTATTCGGAGCGCGATCTCCATGCACCTCGGGAGATAATTACGATCGACAAAGAGGAAGATGTCGATGTTCTCGTAAAAGACGGAGCACGGCTCACACGCGTGACGCTGGCGCATAATCCGTTCGACGCGGTTGGGTGGGATGGCTATCTCTATCCATTCACGTTTAATGCGCAGGATTTCGAGCCGATCACCGGCACACTGCATCAACCGCCACCGATCCATCAAACATTTGAGATTCGCGGTTATGTGGTGTGCACGTTTGCGCCGCGCATGCTCGATACGCATCCTGAGGCCGTGAAAATCCCGTGGGTGCACGACAACGTCGAAGCTGACGAAGTTCTCTTCTACGTGCGCGGGAATTTCGGTTCGCGGCGCGGGATCGAGAGCGGTTCCATTACACTGCATCCGCGTGGGATTCCGCACGGTCCACACCCGGGCACGATCATGGCAAGCAAGAGCGCAACGCGGACCGAAGAGCTCGCAGTAATGTTCGATACACAACACACACTGGAGCTCACTGAACAAGCTGTTGCGCTTGACGATCCGAAATATCCGCAAAGCTGGCTTGAGTAAGGTGGATCGCGCTCTCCGAACGCGGTACGGCGGACTAGAGACCGCCGCTCCTTGGTGCTAGGCTAAATCAAAACACGAGACATGATTCAACGTCGCAATTCCGATCTTGATCTTGAAGAAAGATTCACGCGTGAGATCAACCGCTTGCCGGAGAAAGAACTCGACCGACTCGCAAAAGCATACCGCGAATTGCTTCAAGGCATCGGCGAAGACGTCGATCGCGAAGGCCTGCGACGCACTCCAGATCGCGCGGCCCGCGCTTTGGAATTTCTCACGCAAGGTTATCGGCAGGACCTTGACGAAATCATCAACGACGCCGTTTTCGAGTCCGACGCGAGCGAGATCATTCTAGTCAAGGACATCGAGCTTTATTCCCTGTGCGAGCATCACCTGCTTCCTTTCATCGGCCGCGCGCACGTTGCCTATATTCCGAATGGAAAGGTGATTGGGCTTTCCAAGGTAGCGCGCATTGTCGATGTTTTTGCCCGGCGCTTGCAGATCCAGGAAAATCTCACCACGCGAATTGCTGAATCGCTCATGGGATGTCTCGAACCGTCCGGCGTCGCGGTGGTCGTGGAAGCCAAACATCTTTGCATGATGATGCGCGGCGTTGAAAAACAAAACTCGGTGATGAAAACATCGTGCTTGCTTGGTGTGTTCAAAGAGGACGCGCGAACGCGCTCCGAATTCCTCTCGCTGCTGAAAGATTAATGTGGGCTGCGGCGACATGTCGCCGCTTTCAAAGCGCGGACATGTCCGCGCACTCCAAAGAAAACGGCGCCGCATTATTTGCGCGCTGATTTGTAATATGTTTGCTGCTTTATGCTCCTCACAGTTAGCAAGCGTCTCGAGTTCTCGGCTTCGCGCCGACTGTTCGTTCCCGATTGGACCGATGCTGAAAACCTGAGCGCTTTCGGCCCGGAGACCAACGCGCGCTACGGAAGCGGTCGGAATTACATAGCCTACTTCGTCTTCACTGGGCTGGTCGATCCAATGACAGGAATGCTGATTAACATCAGCGAAATCAAAGAGCGGGCCGGTAAAATTTTGCGCGAACGCTTCGATCACAAATTCCTTAACGAGGACAATCGTTCTTTTCGCGATGCTCCGCCGACTACCGAGAACATTGCGCGGCAACTCTACACCGACGTCGCACCGCTGTTCTCCGATACCGAAGCAAAATTGTGCGCTTGTCACCTAACCGAGTCGCCGGAGCAGAGCGCGACGTATTATTCCACTGGCGTTTGCGAGGCGAATTACTGGTTCGAATTTTCCGCAGCGCGCAAGACGATGTCGCCCCATCTGAGCGCGGAAGAAAATGCGCGCCTCTTTGGCGAGTCAGTTTCGACACACGGGCACAACTACCATACCCGTCTGACCTTTCGATTGGAACGATTCGACGGGAAAGGCGTGTTGGTCCGCTACGACGCAATCGACGCTTGTCTCCGCGCATTGCGTGGCGAACTCGATCATCGCTATCTGAATGAAGAAGTCATTGGACTAAAAGGTCGTCCCATCACGACGGAGAGTTTGGCGGGATACATCTACGAACGCGTCAACACAATGCTGCCGCTGCATCGCGTCCGTTTGCACGAGCGCCACGATTTTTTTGCGGAAGCATGGGAAGGCAATGCGATTTTTTTAGGATTGCAGGTGCCGTTCTACGCCGCGCACCGATTGCATGCAGCCGCGCTTTCGGACGCGAAGAACGCAAGGCTCTACGGCAAGTGCAACAATGCGCGCGGCCATGGTCATCGGTACCTGACGGAAACAACCATCGGAGGCCAGTACGAGGCGCGCAGCGGAATCCTCTACGACTTTGTTGCGTTTCGAAAAGCGATCGAAGAATCGCTTGAGCCATGGCGAGATCGACATCTGGATCTCGAAACGGAAGATTTTCGAGACGCACCTTCGACTGGCGAAAATATCGTCCGTGCGCTCTGGCCAAAGATTGATAATCGGCTCAATCAGCTGCTCGTTCGATTGCGTTTGTGGGAGACGGCGAATAACCGGTTTACGCTGCGCAGGACGTAGCACATTGGTAGGGACGGATCGCCGAGCTGTCCGTCACGGCGCGCCCGGCGGTCGCGCCCTACCATTTTTAGATTAGGCGTTGGACGTTGGATGTTGGACGTTCGACGTTTCTGCCACCACAATGAAGCGTTATCTCATCACCGGCGCGAGCCGCGGGATCGGTCGCGCAATTGCCGAGAAGCTCGCCGCAGACGATGCGATGCTGCTCTTGCACGGGCGCGATACGGTAGCCCTGGCGCAAACACGCAAAGCGGTTGAGCCGCATTGCGCCAAAGTGATCCTCCTGGTTCATGACTTAGCCAAGCCTTCAGGCGTGTCTGACCTGATCGCCGAGGCCGGCAAGGAACCAATTGACTTGCTCGTGAACAATGCCGGTGTCGCGGTGGTGAAACCGTTCACAGAAATTACGACGATCGAATGGGAACAAACCGTCGGCGTGAACATCACCGCGCCGTTTATGCTGACGCAGCATTTCGCTCCGCGAATGCCGCCGGGGTCGAGTGTTGTTAATATCCTGTCCATCGCGGCCAAGAGCGGCTTCGCCAATTGGAGCGCCTACTGCATGAGCAAGTTTGCGCTTGAAGGATTCTCGCAATGTGCGCGCGAAGAATTACGCGACCGCAAAATTCGTGTGATTAACGCTTATCCAGCGGCGACCGACACGAACATCTGGGATCACATCGAAGGCGAATGGCCGCGCGGCAAAATGATCTTGCCGGAAGAGGTCGCGAGTGCTGTGGCCTACGCCATCTCGCGACCAGCAGACGTGACGCTGGAAAATATCAGTCTGTCGAGTCTGACTGGAAATCTGTGACTGGCGCCGCAAGTTTTCCGCTCACCATGATCAAAGCACTGCCGAGCGAGCTTACCATCAATGTCGTCGCTTCGATTATCGTATCTTTGCTGTTCCTAGCGACGGGCTTTCTCTGGGGAAAATACAAGGAACGCCGCCGGAAGTTTGGAAGAAATCTTGAAGAGTACGATTTCTATCCATTCACAGTCACTCGCGAAAACTTCGGCGAATTCAGCCTGAAAGATTTCCGGCTCGGGATGCATTACTTTCTGAAGAACGAAGATCATACGGCCGCGCGACAGCTCATTTTTATCGGCGAGCAAAATAATGTGCGGGCGCAACTCGAACCGACCGAGCAAAAGGTTTACGCGCAGCTGTTCGAGAAATACAACGGCAAGACAATCGCTGATGACACGCACGAATTCCTCGAAAACTACGAGCGGATTGTCCGGCTGATCGGAAAATCCTTTCCGAATACCGGAATCGAGATCTTGCTGCACAACCTGGCTGATCCCGCGCACTCGCTCATCACGCTCGAAAACAATGCGACCGGCAGGCATTTGCGCGACGGCACGACGAATCTGCTGATCGATCTGAAGAAGCGTCAGCTCCTCAATGAAGAGAAATTGAATTACGAGCTCAACATCGGTGCGCGAAAATTCAAATGCACGACGATCCCAATCAAACGAAAGGAATTTGGAATTGTTGGCGTGATTTGTATCAATATCGGCGCCAATTACATCACTGAGGAAGTGCTGCAAGATCGACAGCGCATCGAAA
>QHOK01000132.1 GCA_003218755.1 Verrucomicrobiota bacterium | reverse complement strand
ACCGTCTCGCCAGTTCGAATCATTGATCGGCATGAAATCGACGGGACCGGTCGACGTACGACGGCCGGCGCTTTCATCAATGAGCCTTCGGTGCGCGTAATCGGTCACTGATCTCCGATCGTCGAGTTAGCGGACTAAGAATCGCTCCATAAAGCTGGTTTGCCGGTCAATCAGGTGGTGTGCGCCGCTCGACTATGGCTCGCAGAACTCGCCCGCTTGCTCGTGCGTCTCGATCACGTTGCCTGCGAGTCATAAACGCGAATTACAGCATTATGTGAACGGCTGAAAACTTGCGTAGCCGATTGCTTGTCAAGTATATTTTCATAGGGAGATCCGTTGGCCTAAAGACACGTTGTAGCATAGAGGGTTCGAATCCCTCGCTCACCGGTTTTCTGTTTCGACATTGAGCGTTGGATGTTGGACGTTCGGCGTCTAGGATTTGTTGAGTCACCGCTAAAGTAACAGCTATGAACTGGGAGATGATCAGCGCGGTGGGGCAGATGCTTGGCGCTGTTGGGGTCATCATTTCGATCATTTATCTTGCCGCCCAAATTCGCAATCAAAACAAGGAAAGCCAGCGCGCAGCGATGAATGTTTTAACGACGCACTGGAGCGATTTGAATAGATCCCTTGTCGAGAATCCCGACTTGGCCGCGCTCTGGCTTCACGCTCTGCGATCGTTCGACCAGTTGGATGGCGCGTCGAAGCTAAGGTTTGGCGCGCATCTGGGGCGTTTCTTGCGATTTGCCGATAACCTCTATCTTGCTGTCTTAGACGGAACGCTCGACAAGCGATTATGGCGCGGATATGAGCGAACACTCGCCGACACCGTAGCATACCCAGGATTCCAAACGTGGTGGGCTACACGAAAACACTGGCACACCGACGAATTCTGCGCGCTAATTGACCGACACATTCAAACTGCGAAACCAAAAATTTACGAGGGCTATAACTAAACAACAGGGGCCTGCCGGCTCATGTGGGTCTCTCTTTCAAAATGATCCGATTTACGCCGACAACCTAAAGCTGTTCACGCCAGATGGCTAAAGCAGGGAGTTCACGCCAACTTCCAAATTACGGGCGAGTGGGCGTGAAGGCGTGATCGAAGACGTAATCGGCCACGCGGCGACCCAAGGCGATCCCCTCGGTCTTGTCAAAGGCCCAGTGAATGCCAAGATAAATTCGGCTCTGACCGTTCTCTTCTGCTGCCTGCGACAAAGTCGAAAAACTGCGCGGCCGATATGGCCGGACATTTCCATTGTTGTCGCGGGTTTGCCCATTGAACTCGTCGGAAACGAACGTGAACGCGATGTTATCGGTGCCGTAAAACCGGCGCATCATTTGGAAGAGCGCCCCTCCGAACCCGGCATGACCAGACGGATAAGCGGGGAACGGCGGGGTAAAATTCGGGCCAGTGAGATTGCTGGCGGGCGCGCCTAACGGCATAAAGGTAACATCGCCAATCGTGTCGGGATTGCCGTCGCCCAGACCTGTAGGCCCTGTGCCCGGATCCGACTCGCGAATGCCGGCAACCGGACGCCACAAATCGTAGTAGTATTTCGATTCCCAGACCGTCATTCCTGCATCAGCCATGGCGACGTTTACTAAGGCCAGCAGGCGTGCGAATTGAATGGCGCTCAATCTCCTCTGGTCGGCAATTTGTACCGTAATCTGATTGTAGAGCCTCGGAGGCGCGCACAGGCTTGGGGTGCCATCGTAAGCCCAGAAAATGCCGATGAACGTTTGCTCTTCCGTGCGCTGGGTTGGCGTAACGATCCCATCGCCACCGATGTTTTTCACCTCGTTGTATGCAGCCGTGTAAGCAGAGCTCGTCATATCCGGTGGCGGCGGCGCTCGGAATTGATTCGTCGAGCTGACCACGAATGGAATGCACTCGCCCCAGTGCGCACCCAGCGCGAGCGGGATCAAGCTTATTGGATCCTGTCGCCAGTGTCCTGGTTGGTCGCTCGGAAAATAATCGACGCCCACGATCAGGTCAGGAAATTGCGAACCATCGTTGAGACGCATCGCCAGAATGGCCGCAGCCGTCCGGTGCCCCAAATCGATCCCGTTTACTTTTTGCTGCGCGTTCCTGACACCAGCCAAATCTTCCGCGAGGTACGCATCAAAAGTCGCCGTTTGCGATGGAAACAACGCCGCGAGACTGTCGTGCGCGGCCTGGCTGATCGCCGCGTCCACTGACATCGGGCCGGGCGCCGCCTGCGTCCCGGTGTAACTGGTGTAACCGCCGACGACTGCATCAAGTGCATCGAACATTGCGATGTGGACAATCGCCATCGCCCGGCTGGAACGCCCGGGCCCGAGCTGTTCTCCAAAAACGCGGTTCTCCCCTGGGGCGACCGGAGTATGATCCAGACCGCTGGCATTTATCGCGATCACGTTCCAGCGATGGAGCGAATCGAGACCCTGCCTTGGACCCACAAGCGGAGGGACGTTGGGAGCGGGTTGAAATAACGGACCGAATGCCTCGTTGAATCCATTATTCGTTCCGGAGGCAAACGTCAGAAGGGATAGTACGAGACCTAGAAGCAACATCGAAAATTTTTTCATGTCGTTATTTATTGGGGGGAGTTTTTACATCGGAATTGTATCCCCTAGCCAGAACAATTTTTCCTCGTCGAACGTTGGATTTTGGGGCGAACATTTAACTTTTCGCCCGACCATGCGCTCCGAGCCGTTCCAAATCCGCAACTCATCGATCGCGAGTTCGCTGAGCCGCGCCGTTGCTTGTCATTCCGAGCGAAGTCGAGACATCTCTCGCTATTCCCTTTGTTTCTGTAGTCTCATTGAGCGCCAGACGTTTGGCGCTTACAATGCAAAGCAGTGCGCACGGAATCAGTGCAAATCCAAAACTTTATCGATGGCCAATTTGTCCAGCCGATCGGCGGGAAATACCTCGACAACATCGAGCCGGCGACGGGAAAGCCTTATTCACAAGTCCCGGACAGCGACGACCGCGATGTCGATCTTGCTGTAGCGGCGGCGGAGAGAGCGTTCGCGGATTGGTCGAAAAAACCGGCAGCGGAGCGATCGACAATTCTTTTGCGCATCGCGGACTTGATCGAACGCGACCTCGAGAAGTTCGCGCGCGCTGAGTCCATTGATACTGGCAAACCGCTCTCGCTGGCGCGGTTTTTGGACATTCCACGCGCCGCGAGCAATTTTCGCTTTTTCGCGACAGCAATTCTGCACACTGAATCGGAAGCTCACATCACCGATGGCGTCGCGTTTAACTATACGCTGCGTCAACCGCGCGGCATCGCTGGACTGATTTCGCCGTGGAATCTCCCGCTCTATTTGCTGAGCTGGAAAATCGCGCCAGCGATCGCGGTTGGTAACACGGCCATCGCGAAGCCGAGCGAGCTGACGCCGATGACCGCTTTCATGCTTTGCGAGATTGCGCACGAAGCCGGTCTACCGAATGGCGTGCTCAATGTCGTGCATGGCACCGGGCCAAATGTCGGCGCTGCGATTACCGCGCATCCAAAGATCAACACGATCTCGTTCACCGGCGGAACGGTGACAGGCCGCAAGGTGGCAGAGGCATGCGCGCCGTTCTTCAAAAAGGTTTCCCTCGAGCTCGGCGGAAAAAATCCAAATATCATTTTCGCGGATGCCGATCTCGACGCGGCAATCGCCGGGAGTGTGCGATCATCATTCGCAAACCAGGGACAAATTTGTCTGTGCGGTTCGCGCGTGTTCGTCGAGCGCTCCGCTTACAAAGATTTCGTCGAGCGCTTTATCGATAAAGCGTCCCAACTGAAACTCGGTGATCCGCTCGACGAGAAAACCGAGCAGGGCGCAATCGTGAACAAGGCGCAGCTCGAGAAGATTAAGTTCTACGTCGATCTTGGCCAGAAAGAAGGCGGTAAAATCGCACTCGGCGGTTCCGCGCCAGAGCCGCCTAACGAACGGTGCCGCGAAGGTTATTTTTTCCAGCCGACTGTGATCACCGGTTTGCCCGTTTCATGTCGCACCAACCGCGACGAAATTTTTGGTCCGGTTGTCACGATCACGCCATTCGACAATGAAGACGAAGTGATCAATTGCGCCAACGATGTCGAATACGGCCTTTCCTCGAGCGTGTGGACACAAAACCTGAATCGCGCCCATCGCGTCGCTGAAAAAATTAACACTGGAACTGTGTGGGTGAATTGCTGGCTCGTGCGCGATCTGCGGGTCCCCTTCGGCGGCATGAAAGCAAGCGGCCTCGGTCGCGAAGGCGGCGAGGAAGCGCTTCGGTTTTTCACTGAGCCTAAGAACATCTGTATCGCAAAGTAGACATGCTGCGAGGCACTTTCGGCATTTGACACAAACGCCGCTACAACCACCGTGCCTCACAGGGAATGCGTCTGATCGGTGTATCCACGGTCACAAAAATGAGCGAAACCTTCGAAAGCGAGCGTGCGCCTGAACCTGTGGGCGCGTTTCCGCACGCGAAGCGCGTAGGCGAGTTGTTGTTTCTGTCAGGCATTGGCCCGCGTGTACGCGGCAGCAAGGAAATTCCCGGCGTCACGCTCGATTCAGCCGGCAACGTGGCCAGTTACGACATCGAAACGCAATGCCGCTCGGTTTTTGAAAATGTGCGGCTGGTGCTCGAAGATGCGGGCGCGACATGGCAGGACATCATCGACGTCACGGTCTTCCTTACGAACATGAAAAAAGACTTTCCGATCTACAACCGCGTTTACGCGGAATATTTTGCCGGACCCGGCAAACCGAATCCCACGCGCACCACGATTGAGGTGGGCGCGCTGCCAACGCCGATTGCAATTGAGCTCAAAGTGATTGCAGCGGTGGAATAATACACTTAACCACGGATTACGCGGATGAAACGGATTCGAAAATGGAGGGGCGCATTCTGGCGCGTCGGATTGTTTCTCTGTAGAGGCAGCCGTGTGGGCTGCAATTAAGCTCTGCAGGCGCCACGCCTGCCGCTACAGTAATTGCGCATGAGCGCCAGGTCCTTTCGCATCATTTCTGCAGATCACACTGGCATCACCGTTTCGAATCTTGAGCGGTCGCTCGCGTTCTGGCACGACGTGCTCGGATTCGAGCTTTCGCACACCGCGCATCAAACCGGCGAACTGGCCAGGGAAATCACTGGAGTCGCAGGCGCTGAGATCAAGCTCGCAGTGTTAAGAGCGCCTGGCGGTCACAAAATCGAATTGCTCGAGTATGTTGCCCCGCCGGACCGGAAAAAGGATGTTGACCTTCGCCCATGCGATGTTGGATCCGTGCACGTGGCATTGCTCGTCGACGATCTCGACGCCGTTTT
>QHOK01000131.1 GCA_003218755.1 Verrucomicrobiota bacterium | reverse complement strand
ATCCCCAGCGAATTCGCTCCGTGACCTTCCATCGTCGCAAACGAACGGCCGACAACATGCCGACCGATTCCCACGGCGAAGAACTCGCCGCGGGTTTGAATCAGCGCCGGAATTCCCCAAAGCGCGACCATGGCGAGTGTAAGTAAAGTTCCGCGGACTAATTTGAAGCCTTGGGGCAACTGCCAATCTCGCATGTAGATAATTATCGCACCGACGGTGAGCAGCGGCGTCCATGCAATTGGCCCTTTCGCAAGAAAGCCGAGTGCGAGGGACGAATAAAAGATCCACCACCACAAAAATGTTTGATGCTTGATGTTTGATGCTTGATTTTTTTCCTCCGAATTGAGCGATGAGCGATGAGCGTTGAGCGTTGGGAGTTGAATCAGTTCAAATCCGCTCCAATGCGCGATCGTCATAAACAGCACCAGCCACATATCGGCGACGGCTGCTTTTGCGTGGAGAAATGTTTGTAGCGAAAGGGTAAAGATAATCGCCGCCCACCAGCCAAGCTTAGCTCCGCCTAACCGGCCCCCCCAGGCGAAAATCGACAATGCGATCAGCGCGGCCGCCAGAACCGACGGGAAACGTGCCGCGAAATCGTTTTCACCAAAAATCCGATAGCTGGCAACCTGCGCCCAATAGGCGAGGGGAGGCTTGTCGAGACGCAGTTGATTATTGAAATAAGGAACAATGTAATCTGCGCGCTCGATCATTTCGCGCGATGCCTCCGCGAAACGGGGTTCGTCACGGTCGATTAGCGGCAAGCTCCATGTTCCGACAATGTGAAAAAGCACGCAGCCTGCAAAAAGGAGCGCACATTGGAAACAGCGGAGAAGTGATCGGTTAAGCATGTTCATGCTTTCCTGCTCATGTTTTCACCGATTAGGAGCAGGAGCGGGAGTAAAGCAAGATCGAACGTTGAATTACGCCGCGGGATTCCTCGACTCCGCTCGGAATGACAGCTATGAGATGGGGAATTTATTTATGAGGCGCGCCGCCGTTTTTTATTGGCTGATCGTCATCGCAGCGATAGCGATCGCAGCGGCATTTCACTTCGACGACACCGTGCGTAATTTCATCGCGCAACATCAAAGCCGCGCGATGCGCAATTTCATGCGCTACGTCAGCTTGTTTAGCGATTGGCCCGAACATTTTGCGCTTGGTCTCATTCTTGCAGGCGTCGCCTGGTGGTGCGGCAATAAGAAATGGACACGCATCTTTTTGTCGATGTTAATGGCGCTCGCGATTGCCGGCGTAATCGGGCGCGGCATTCAAATCGCAACAGGTCGCGCCCGTCCGTCTGTAAGAACGGAAGAAGTTGGGAACAGGTTCAGCGCCAAATACAACGCATTTCCCTCCGGTCACGTTGCTGCCTCGACGGCGTTTTTTGGTGTTTTGGTTTTCGCGCGTCGGCGCATCGGGCTTGCGTGTCTGCCAATCCCGTTTTTGATCGGGTTCTCCCGAATGTACCTTGGCGCGCATTACTTGTCCGACGTTGTCTGCGCGGCGGTGCTGGGAATTCTCTGCGCGTTGATCGTCGCACGGGTGATGCTAACCGAGGATCAAACCTCCAACATCGGACATCGAAAATCGATGTGGCGGAGGGGGTGAGATTCGAACTCACGAGGCCACCGCAGCGGCTTTGGCCGACACTTTTTCCTCGTGAATGGACACGAACGGTGATGACGGGAGTTTGATTAAGCGTCAGCTTCCTAGGGGCGCTGGCCAACGTTCGCCACGGCGAATCTGTTTCGCCTGCGGACGAATCCGTCCTGGGTGCGGACCTGCGGCGGACTCACATGAGACAGCACCCTTAGTGTTAAACGCGTACCTTCCCAACCCATGCCATCAGGTAGGGGACTCGCGAGGTTTTTGCTTGTGAGTTCCCGCGTAAGAACTTCGTTGGCTTTACCTTACGGACGAGGCGCCGGTGTCGGACGAGACCGTGGCGTTGGGATAGGTCTCGGTGTTGCCGTCGGCGTCGGTGTCGGTGTGGCCGTCGCCGTTGCCGTCGGGGTGGCAGTTGCGGTCGCTGTCGCCGTAGGTGTAGCCGTTGGTGTCGGCGTCGGGGTTCCCCCCGTGAGCATGAGTGGGTTCGTGTACAGGTCAAACTGGTGCAACGTGCCATCCGGGTTCGTGCCATCGCAGTTCGCGTTGTCCGCCCACACCGTGTAGAGCTTGCCCACGAGCGCCGACAGACCAACGTAGTCACCATAGTCGATGCCGTTGCCCGAATCCGTCGCGTTCGAGAACCCGCCGCTCAAGCGCTGGTTTGGCGCCCAGGTCACGCCCCCGTCAGTGCTGAAGGTGCCGAAGTATTCCGCATCGTCGTTAGGAATGTTGTTCGTCCCGTTCACGCCGTCGTCATTGCGGCAATCGTGAAAGCCCACTGCCACCGTGCCGGTTGTGGGATCGAGCGCGACGTACGGCAAAAACTGGCTGTTCGTGGTCGCGTCGTCGTTCACGCGCACCCGCGCGCTCCACGTCGCGCCGTCATCAGTCGACGTGCGCATAAAAATATCTGTGTCGTTGTTCTCGTTGACCGTCTCGTCTGTGTACACTAGGTAGATGCGGTTGTTGAACGGCCCACCGGTCGCGTCCCACACCACCCCGGCCTCAGCGTCGATCGAGCGTTCGTGCTGCGCCGGGATAAAGTCGAAGCCGCCAACATTGGTGTCCGAAACGGTGACGCGCGCGCCGAAACCGCCCGCTCCCAAACCGTCCGCGTCTACATTGGCGTAGATCGTCGACGGACCCTCGTTATTATACGGGTTCTGATAGGTCACGATGACCTTGCCGCCGCCCGGGCCAGGCCCGACGGCGATACCTCCGAAGCTGCCAGTCGCCGACGGGATCGTCTGTAGCGCGTTGAACGGTCCCCAAACACCGAGACCCGTCACCGGCGCCCCACGCGCGACCATACTTCCGCTCTGGTTCCAGTCGACCCACACACTGCCGTTGCCTACAGCGATCGAGGGTTGGTCAATGGTGCCGGTGCCCGCGGTTACCGGTGCACTGAATGTGACGCCGCCATCAGTGCTCAAGATCACGTTGATTTGGTTAAGTCCACTGTTGATGTAGACCAGGAACAAGTTGCCGAAGGTGTCCCAGGCCGCTTGTCCGTCGCAGCACGCCACACCCGTGGCGATCGTGCCGCGCGTCCAGGTCGCGCCGGCATCTGTTGAGTACGCGCGGAAGATGCTGGGTGCGGGGGGGTCGTTCGAGGTGACCACGATGTTGTTTGTGTTGGTCGGGTTGACGTTCACGAAACTCTCAGCCTGGTTGCCAGGCGTGGCGCTCACGTTGACAACCGGCTCGAGGCAGGTCAGCGGCGTGAATAGATCGATCGGTTTCAGTGCACGCTCTTTGGGCTTTATGCATTTGCGTGGAAGTTCGGGCACATCGATGCCCGCGGTCGCCGCCAGCACCTGCCCGTGCATGGTGGATGTGGCAGGCGTGAGGAACGCGAAAACGGCGGCAAGCACAGTGAGGTGGAGGCGTGTGTTCATATGTGTGTTCTTATTGATGCGGCGAGTAGATCCGATTGAAGAGAACCCGCAAGCGCCTTTGTTTTGATTTTCTGTCATGTTTGAGGTTTCCAGAATAAGGTCGACCGCAGGCCGAGGCTATGGGACCTTGGTCCTACAGTCGGCTTACGCAATTAGCCGCGATTGTTGAAGAATTTCCGAACCAATGTCGAGCCTTATTTTGGCTGCGAAGATGGCGGCGACGGCAATCCGTTAGGCCCGATGCCTCCGATTGACAGCAGTTTGAAAAACCGGATCGTGATCGTGTCCCGCATGAACTTCCTGCACGGAATCATACTCTCCATCCTTGCACTCGGCCTGGTGGCCGTTCCGGCCACGGCACGGGCGCAAGTGACTAGTGGAGAACAAAACCCTCATTTCGCCGACACACCCTCAAGAGCTGACGCCGCATCGCTGCAGAAAAAAGCCGCTCAAGCCCAGGCCCGGATTCGCGCCAATAAGGACGACCGGGACGAGCTGATGCGAGCGGTCAAGACTAACGAGGTACCCTCGGCCAAACAAGTCCTCCTCAGAAATGGATTCACCCCTGAGGATTTGGAAAATGCGAAGATTACTCTACGGACGGGCGGAGGAAAGGGAGGCGAAGACGAAATAGAGATATCTGCCACCTGCTGTGATCCTAAGGAAATCACAATTCGACGATCGCTGGAGTACTTCACAAAATAACCGTTACAGAAATAGGAAGCATACCTGCTAGGCGCCCATGTCAGCTCCATCGATGTTTAGGCGTTGGATCAACTAGGTTGGCTGCGTGCAAAAGCGACACGCGCGCGAGAGAGAGAAGGCCGCCATCTTTTTACACTTGTTTATCCACTTGAGCGTCTTTTTTAGCGCGTGTTGTCTGCTTGTGTGCTGTGGAACACAGCGTTCAGCGACGCGATGGAGGAGTTAGCGAGCCGCCGCTCAACGGAGCGGCGCAGTAGAAAAGCGAGCGCGCTCGAAATTCACGTCGCGGCGAAATATTCGCGGCGAAGAATTTCGACGTTATCGATCTTGCAAACGCGCGACGTTGCCCGCATTAGGCGGCGCGCGGAAGGCCGCTGGAATGCTCGGAGGTTATGTCGATATTTTATGCTTTTTGGCCCTGCGTGCGTAGGTACCTCCAAATGAAGGTGGCGGAGGGGGTGAGATTCGAACTCACGAGGCCTTTCGGCCTTCCGGTTTTCAAGACCGGCGCAATCAACCGCTCTGCCACCCCTCCAGGAAAATGGTGATCAGTGATCGGTGATCAGTAGATCGGCCGGTAGTATAGCAGCATTACTCCATCGCTCCATTCCACTACTCTCCGCGAGATGACGGGTTGCCAGATTGGCGCGATGGAGTTTTGGAATGGCAGGAAATTTAATTCGACAAGGCAATATGTTCATGTGAACTTATCACATGCCGGCAAAAAAGAAATTCCGGCCTGTTGTTGAGGAGACGCCTCAGAGCTGTGCGCCCATCCACGGGCGCGGCGCGTCCTGGAGCCCGGCAAATCGGTTCGAAAGGCTACATGTTGATCTGACGGACATCGATGTCGTGGATGTCGACCCTGACGCGGAAGAGCGGCGCCGGCGCGCGACCCAGTATTTTTGCGATGGAACTAAATCGATTATTACTCGCAATAACAGCCCTGATGTAGGTTTCGAGACAAGCCTGAATCCATATCGTGGGTGCGAGCACGGCTGCATTTACTGTTACGCCAGGCCGACACACGAATATCTCGGTTTTTCCGCAGGCCTCGATTTCGAGAGCAAAATCATGGTGAAAACGAACGCGCCTGAGCTGCTGCGCGCCGAATTGGAATCACCGCGCTGGCGGCCGCAGACGCTTGTGATGAGCGGCGTTACCGACCCGTATCAGCCGGTTGAGAAGAAGCTGCAGATCACGCGCGGTTGTCTCGAGGTGCTGGCGAAATTTAAGAACCCAGTGGCGATTATTACGAAAAATCGTCTGGTCACGCGAGATATCGACCTCTTGTGCGAGTTGGCAAAGTACAACGCGGTCGCGGTGAATCTCTCCGTGACTTCTCTCGACCCAGATTTGCAGCGGATACTCGAGCCGCGAACGTCATCGCCTCAGGCGCGACTCGATGCGATCGGGCAACTTCGCAGCGCAGGAATTCCCACGGGTGTAATGGTTGCGCCGGTCATTCCCGCGCTTACCGATCACGAAATTCCGAAGATCCTGGATGCATGCGCAAAAGCCGGCGCGCAATTTGCCGGCTACACGATTGTTCGTCTCCCGTGGGCGGTAGCGCCATTATTCGAGCGCTGGCTTGAGGAACATTTTCCGGATCGCAAAGAGAAGGTGCTTGGACGCATCAGGCATTTACGCGGGAACCGGCTCAATAATTCTCAGTGGCATACGCGGATGATCGGGGAGGGGATTCTCTCCGAGCAAATTGCTTCACTGTTCAAGGTTGGTTGTCGCCATGCCGGGATCGGCGAGCGGCCGAATTTATCCTGCGAGTCTTTCCAAACGTCGACAACCCAGCTGCGACTCTTCGGTTAAACGTCTCTCGGATTTGCGTCACGGCTAAAACGGCCGGTGATTTGGCCAGCCCGACGCTTGGTCTTGCAATTGCTCTCCGGCTTCGAGCGACTCTGTAATGTCGATTTGGGCGGCCGCATCATCAGCGGCAGGAACAGCCTCGGTGCGATTTTTCGGCCATTGTTGGAAGTAGCCGGCAGCTGTTGTAACCGGTGCCTGCGGCCCGGCGGATGCATTGATGTTTCCTTTCGCACAGGTTACGCGCGTCGTTGTGCCTTCAGTCCGAACACAAAACAAGCAATCCGAATCAGGCTTAATCGTTATCTCGCGCGCCTTGATGGTAAATTGTGAGGCGCTGTTATCGCTTGGACTGAACAGAACGATGATTTTTCCCCGGTTCAATCGTATACGCGCGGTCCGATCACGCATGCCGCCGGCAGTCTCGTTGCCGTCCTTCGTTATCTTCAGTTCCTCAATCTTGATCTCAGAGTCGCCGGAGAGTCCTGCGAGAGCACCTGGAATTAATGCAAGATCAACTAAGGCGCCGTCCGATGACCGGACTGTATCGCCATTATGAATTCTGCTCTTAAGCGTGACTGACTGGAAATTATTTCGTTCCGCATCTCCGAAAACGACCCTGCCTTTAACCGAAAGCACGGTGGCCGCCGTCGCGCGACTGATGCCTTTCGAGCACCCGTTCGCCAGAAGTGAACAGAGCGCAAAACAAACAGCGAGCACTGTATGTCGCATCGGCCGGATTCGGTAAGTCGTCAGAGCCTAAGCGGCCTTGCGCATCCTCTGCAACATCGAACGTCGTTTGAGGATCAATCCGCCAAAAAAAAGAGCTGGCTCGAAGGATTTTCCGAGCCAGCTCAGTGGATTTTACACCCTACGTCAACTTAGTATCGGTAGTAGTGATGGTGCCGGTGATGTCGGTAATAGCGGTGCCCGTTGGACCAGTAGTATGACGGCCCAGAATAGTAGCTGTAGTACGGATACGGTCGGTAGTAGCCATATGGATAATAGCCGGAGCCGTAGTAACCGTACCGGTAACCTGGATAACCGAATCCGATTCCGACTCCTCCCACGCCAACCGTAACCTGAGCGTCTGAACGCTGGACGGGCACCAAAAGTAACCCCGTTGCCACCAATGCAATGAAGAGAAGTTTTTTCATCTTTTTCCCCCTTTCGTTGTTTAGCCCTTGTTGATTGAGATTTGCACAGGGTTGAACTCCTACGCGCATTTGGGCTTTTTGACCCTCTGTAATAGAATCGGATTTGAACGCTCTCGCGGTTCCCAGAAGCCGAAAATCGCGTAACTTGGCAGCGCGTACGGGAGTCGAACCCGTGCACCAGCCTTGAGACGGCTGTGTCCTAACCACTAGACGAACGCGCCGCAAAAGAGGTACGTTCTAGGAATACTGCATTGCAGGCGAGCTGACAAGCCGGCTGCCCAACACTACCCTTTGAGTTTATTCTTCTTGTGTTTGTGTGCCTGCTTCTTTGGTGTAGTCGGTGGTGGCGGACTACCTCCCGGTGTAGGTCGCACCCGTGGCTGAGCCAACAGGCTCTGGTGAGTCGTCTTGAGTGCTTGCAACGCCAATTTAATTTCCGGGGTCGTAGCCAAGGCAGACATCCGCTGATAATAAATGTCATAATAATCACGAAGCCGATCCCGTTTTTCCAAATCTGTTCGAGCAGCCTGAGCATACGCCTTTGCGGCCTGCACCGCGGGATCGTTCACCGTCCGGTTTTTCAGTTGTCGCCATTCAACATGCACCCGGAGTTCATCAGCTTCCTTGCCCAGCGACTTCGGTTTTGAAAAAGTTTGGTCAAGCTGCGATATCTCCGGCAGTTCGGGGCCGTTAGGTTCTGGCAAGGGTGCCACGGCTTCCGGCTGCTCTTGCCCTTTGTAAAGATCTACTGAGGGCGGCGCGGCGTCCTGTCCGTGCACGGCCAACGCTACCGCACCCAATGTCGCTAGAATAATCAGCCCGTATAGTTTCACTCCGAGTTTGTCCCAAACCACGCGCTCTACCAAGCTAAGCTACGCCCCGAATCGAGCGAAATTATTATCACGATTCGGCCTGTTACGCATCCGCCAGTTTAAAGCCGAAAGGCTTCCGCGGCATTAAGGCGCATCAGACGCTGTAATCCAAGTTCGGCGCGAGCCGTTTTTCCACTATGGCGACCGATTCGCCACGTCGAGTCGCGTAATCCACGACCTGGTCACGCCCGATCTGGCCGACCCCGAAATATTTTGCGTCGAGGTGCGAAAAATAAAGGCCACTCACGCTCGCGCCGGGATGCATCGCAAACGATTCAGTCAGTTTGATGCCCGCGTTCTTCTCAGCATCGAGCAAATCGAACAGGGTTTGTTTCTCCGCGTGATCGGGACAAGCGGGATAACCGGCTGCCGGCCGGATGCCGCGATATTTTTCGCGAATAAGATCTGCATAAGACAATTGTTCGTCGCGCCCGAATCCCCAGGCGATTCGCGTCTGTTTGTGCAGATATTCAGCAAAGGCTTCGGCTAATCGATCTGCCAGCGCCTTCGCCATGATCGCGCTGTAATCGTCATGCTGGCGCTTGAATTCTTCCGCGAGTTCATCCGCGCCGTGGATTGAGACGGCAAATCCACCGAGATATTCTTTCAATTTCGGATTTGAAGCCGACGCAATGTAATCCGCCAGACAATGATTCGCCTGTCCCGCAGGTTTTTGCATCTGCTGACGCAAGAAATAAAAGCTGGCGATTTTCTCAGAGCGCGTTTCGTCAGTATAAACATCAACATCGTCGCCGACAGCGCTTGCCGGCCACAAAGCATGAACGCCGCGCGCGACCAACAGGTTCTTCGTGAGAATGTGATCAAGAAGTGCCTGTGCATCATCGAACAATTCGCGCGCTTGTTCGCCAATTTTGGAGTCGTCGAAAATCGCCGGATAACGACCACGCAATTCCCACGCATGAAAGAAC
>QHOK01000098.1 GCA_003218755.1 Verrucomicrobiota bacterium | reverse complement strand
GGCAATCCGGAAGACTTCTGAAGTTGCGAACCAAAAGCGGCCCCCAGTAACCGCACCCGATCACGCCTACGGTGACTGGCTTTTTCATTGTTTCGAGCTGATTCCCGTCACGTGTGGAAAATTTGCGTAAGTGGGTGAACGATGGCTTCCACTCTGCTGACTAGGTGCCGCGGGTGAGCGAGGGCTTCCATCCTCGAGATTGCATCGCGCCGCCGGTCGGGATTCGAACAGTTGTTCAGCGATGACGGCGCAGGTCTTGAGCATGATTTTGAAGGCCCGGCACACCGTTCACGCGTTCCCGCTGCCACGGCTCATAATGGGCAAATTCCTTTGGTGTGCAGGGCCGCGGCCCAACCAGACTCATCTCTCCGCAAAGCACGTTGAAGATTTGAGGCAACTCATCCAAGCCGCTCGCGCGCAGAATTCGCCCGAAGGGCGCCAGGCGTGGATCTCCATAAGCATCTAGCTTCGTCATCGGGCAATCGATCCGCATCAATTGTTTAAAGTAGTGTTCGTGAGTTTGCGTTTCGGCGCTCAGTTTCATTGTTCGGAACTTCCAGATAAAAAAGTGTCTTCCGCCGAGGCCAACGCGTTTCTGCCGGTAGAAAACAGGACCCGGCGAAGCAATTCGCGTGATCAACATCAGCAAAAGCATCAACGGGAGCCACAACGGCAGCGCAAGCAAAATGCACGTCACATCGAAAGGCGCTTTCCACCCAGGCACTCTCCGCGCGGACGCCAGTGGAACTGCGTTCGCAATGTGAATAATCTTCGTCGTCGAGCTCATGAGGCGAAGCTGCCGCCCTTGGTCACCCGGCCGACCCGGCAAGGTGACTTGCCACAGATTGTTTGGTGGAACTCCTCCAAACTGCCGTTACCCTTCTATTTTCGCAGGAATCTCAGAACGAGAAGGAGGAACCCGCATTTAGCTTTCCCTCTCTCAAGGAAACGTGATCGAGGAGTAGATCCTCGAGCAGTTCACTCTCAGAATTCCGAAAAGCGCCTGCCAAGACCGCAGGCCGATACTGGATTCAGGCATGCTGCGTTCTGTCACCGCTAAGCAAGAAGCGTAGCAGTAAGGAGGACGATTTGTCAGGATCGACGCCTCTGGAATTCGTTCAATATCCCGCACGCTTATTCCTACGGAAATTGGAGGGCGAAGGTCCCGAATATTTACAGGATGA
Organism: Verrucomicrobiota bacterium; assembly: GCA_003218755.1. Classification (GTDB taxonomy): domain Bacteria; phylum Verrucomicrobiota; class Verrucomicrobiia; order Chthoniobacterales; family UBA10450; genus Udaeobacter. The sequence goes on along the minus strand of QHOK01000098.1, from coordinate 15,738 downwards.
GAGAATTTATCGGCAGTCGTGAGGCGATCCTGGGGGGTCGGGTGGCCGACGCTGCGATCGCTCGGGGAAATTGTGATTTGGATTGATGTCTCCATCTCTCGCTATCTTCCTCCGGGAATTGCGGAGTGAAGTTCTCCTGATTGAGCGGCTGATTTTTGGCCTAGGGAACAGGCGCGCGCCTTCCCTAGGGAAATGGTTCAGTTATTAACAGACGCGCTTGGGCGCGGCGCGTTTGCACCGGATTTGTACGGCGGACTGGTCGCCTTCGCCCAGGCTACGGCGCCCAAGTTGAAGAGTTGAAGGGTTGAAAGGTTCAGTTCCGGAGTGCGATGTTCAACATCGGAAAGCGCCGCAGCAGCGGCGCACTCCAAAACGCGAAGCGCGGGCAGTGCAAAATTCACTGCATGGCGGCGGCGTCTGTTTCGCGGAGGTTTCCCCGCTTCAACCCTTTAACTCCGTAAATGAGCGTGGCTCCTACGGAGCTTTACGCTCTTCAACCCTCCAACTGTTCAATTTTTCGAAAGCGCTACTTCTTTGAGCGACCGTTTTGTGATGGCGGCGCCACCCACGGTTCGGGGCCCAAAATTTTCAGCGGTCCATTTCCGGGCAAATTGCTTAAGCTCGGCCGCGTTGTGCAGACTCAGCTTGTGCTTAATTCTTTCGCAGTGGGTCTCGATGGTCTTTCGGCTAAGGTGAAATTGCTCTGCAATTTCCCGTGCGCTGCATGAAGCACCGAGAAGTTGAAACACTTGGAGCTCGCGGTCCGACAGGCGCTCCAACCCGAGACCCGACGCGGTCGGCTTTTCCCGCAAGCTTCGCTGCATTACAGCTGCGGCGACCCTTTCGCTGAAATATAATTCGCCGGTCAGTACTTTGCGCACTGCTCGCAGCACCTCGTCTGTGGCGTTCTCTTTCATGATGTAGCCGGAGGCCCCGGCACGCAGCGCGCGCTCCGCGAAGATCAGCTCATCGTACTGCGACAGGACGAGCACCTTTATTTCAGGACGTTCCACCCGCAATGTTTTGATCAGGTCAAGCGCGTCGCCGGCTTTCAACCGCAAATCCAGAACCATAAGATCGGGTTTGCATTGCTCCGCGAGCCGTTTGGCATCCGAGGTGTTATCCGCGACTCCAACGCAGGCGAGGTCCGGTTGGCTATCGATCAACTGCCTGAGGCCATCGCTCAGCACTGGATGATCCTCGACTACGATGACGCGCGACTTCATTTGGCTTTCTCCTTTTGGACTCATGGCAGGCCAAAAGCAGCCAGTTGCGGTTCCAGCCGCACGCGGCAACGGACGACTGTACCTTCGCTGCTTGATTGCACGTCGCATGAGCCGCCGATGCACTGCGCACGGTAGCGCATGATGCGAAGACCCATCCCTTTGCCGTTCGCGTTGGACGGAAAACCTTTACCGTTATCTCGTATCGTCAGCACCATGGTTTCATGATTGAAAGCGAGATTGATTTGCACCTCGCGAGCCGCACCGTGCTCCACCGCGTTGTGCACTGCTTCCTGAGCAATCCGATAAAGTTGAGCCGCCACCGGCGGGCTGATCGGTAACGATGAACCGTCCGCTGTAATCGTGGCTTTAACAGAGCAATTCCGACTGATGCTTATGGCCAGCGATTGCAGCGCCGTCTTCAAATCTCCGACGCCGTCGGCCCCTTCGAGATTGCGGGCAGTAAGCCGCGCCTGTCTGGCTGCATCATTAACAAGCTTGACAATCATACCCGCCTTGTTCGCTTCACTGGGGCGTTCGCCGCGCAATTGTTCCTCGAGCAGTTTTGCGCATAACGCGATCCCCACTAATTGCTGCCCGACGCCGTCATGTAAATCATAAGCGATCCGCCGTTGCTCGCGTGCGCAGATGTCGATTACCTCACGCTCAAAGCGGGCTCGATCGGCGACCTCCTTCTCAAGCAACGCCGTCCTCTGTTGTCTCAGCTGTTCAAGTTCATCGCGCTGCTGCTGGGCGATAGTCTCTGCTTGTTTTCGAGCTGTGATATCTACGCTCACTCCCAAGAGACGGATCGGCTTTCCGCGTCCGTTTACCTGCACGCGCCCGCGCGCCGCGATCCAGCGCACGCTGCCGTCTGCAAGGACAATCCGAAACTCTGCCTCGTAATCTTTGCCATTTTCGATCGCGTCCTTGAGTGCCTCTCGAACTTGATCGCGATCATCTACGTGCCATCGGGAACTGAGGTCTTCGAACGTGATTTTTCCAGAGAGAGGAAAGCCCAACTGAGCGCGGCGCGTTGGGCTCACCCAGATCTCGTCTTTGTTCAAATCCCACTCCCACAGTCCGAGCCCAGCCGAGTCGGCAGCCAGATTGAGTCTCTTCTCGCTTGCTTCCAATTCACGCGCGAGTTGCGCCGCTCGAGCCATGTCGTTACTCAATTCATACGCCATCGCCGCCACGATTCCCGAATATGCGAAGCAGAGAAAGAACGGGACGTGGATGACTCCCCAGATTACGAGCGGAATGTGCCATGCCAGGATCGCGCCGAAAATCATGCTGCCGCCGACAACCAAAGCGCGTTCCCGATCTCCCCGGCGCCAGACAGTAATCGTGGCATCGACGAAAAAGATAAGCAGCAACACCAGGCTCACCTGACTAAGCAGGCCCCACGGATTCGCAACGCCGACCGGCACCGAGATGATGTCGCCACCGAACGGGAATTGGCGGAGGCCAGTAATTTGGCGGTAGTTAAGATTAGGCGTAAAGATGAAATTGAGAATCAGGACCAGTGTCCGCAGAGCGCAGATAGTCCACGCCAGCCATCGTCGCCCGGCGCGAAGATAGAGGCGCACGAACCCGACGAGCGAGACAATAAGCACCCACGTAGGCACGTGTATCCAGCGCACGAGCACTTCGTATTGCCGCACAGTCTGGGCATGCATCATCGCCAACTCGAAGCCTGCGATGGCTGCCGCCGCGACAGCACTGGATGAAAAGAGCAAATGCACCCAGTTCTCGCGTTGTTTGAGCCAGACCACGCAATAGAACGCCGCGAGCGTCAAACATGCCGCCGCAATCATCGACCACAGAATGGTGATCCAACTCATTGGCTAATGACCACCGGCTGTGGGGTTTTAGCTGTTAGTTGGATCACCAATCCAACAAAAGGCCATTGGTGAACAGGGCGGCGAGTCGCGAATGCGACTAGCTCTTTGAACTTCCCAACCATGGAGTCCTTAGCTTCATCAATTCCTCGCTTATCTGAATCTTGCTCCTACACCTCTCACCACTTTCTCCGGAAATTGCGGAGCGAAGTTCGGGAAAAAGTTAAAAAATCTTTCAAAACCGCGGATCACCCGCCGTAGGTCGCCCCGGCGACCTACGGCGTGGCGGGCCCGGCTGCGCTGTGGGCTACGGCTTGGCAGGCCATCCCAGCCCGTTACGGGGAAAGTTGTTTCTTCGGAAAAAACTCCGTGGAATCCCGCGTACCGCCACCGCGATGCCTGACGAAAGGAACTCTAATACCAACGCCGAACGCGGCCAGATTCAGCACGATCATAACAAGAGCAAACAGATACATTCCCATCGTCAGTCCGATCGCGGCGTGCATTGCCAAAATGCAAACCAGCCAAAGGAATCGGGTCTTCTTCATCCAAATGAAAACGGGATAGCCGACCTCGATCAGACAGATTGAAATTCCGAGAATGGGCAGTGCGTATTTGAATCGAACCAGAATGTCCGGGGAAATGAGATTAAACGGTGGCCGTATCAGCGATCGCCAAAGGTTGGACCCATTCCACCAACCGCTGCCGAGACATTTTGCCATGCCTCCGAAAAAATAAACGAAGCACAGGTGCACCTGTAATACGCGCCGCCAAAAGCCCAGGAGCCGTGGATCCCTCAGTTTTGTTTCTACCAGCAGGCGATCAAGCGAGTATCGGTCTGGCAGCGGCGATAACATCAAATAGAAGAGTGCCATGGTCATGAAGTTGTCCGCGCCGTACGCGAGCAATCCCCCACTCTCAGCGGCGCAGAGGTGAAGAAACCAGGCAATAATCGCCGCCGGGCGGCACAAAACTCCCAGCAGCAGGCAGCATCCCATGCAAAGCAAACAAGCCCACGCAACGGAAAGGACTGTTTCTTCTCCGAGGCCGACATGCTGGCCAAAAGCCACGAGCCAGCCAAGTTTCGGAATGAGCGGACTGTCGAACGAGGCGATGGCCTCTCCCAATTCGCGGCTGACAAGGCCTTCGCCAGTTCCGGAAAACAAGTAGTGCCAGTCACTTCTTAAGAACAGCGCGTAAACGGCCACTTGCAGGCCCAGGCCGATACGCAAAACAGCAAGCCACGTGTCGGTTTCCGGCGGAAACAGAAATTCGAGTAATCCCTGCCACCATCGTTGCAGCGCTGTCATAGCGTGGTCAATGGCATTTTGAAGATTTTTACAAGAGGCAACGAAGGAAACAAAGGTTCTAGCATAATTGAATCGGAACCTTCGTCGCCTTCGTTTCCTTCTGTTCGTCTTTATCCCTAAAGCGACACGTCGCCATCCTCGTTTCCTTGTGGTCGATTTGCTCCGGGCAAAACCGTCCGGGAGATCCCGTTTTTTGACAACCGGCTCATGAAAATTGATCAGCAACCCGCTCGGAACGTCAGTAACTTCATGTAGCTGAAGAGCTGCGCTTTGCTGGAAGGATGTCAAACCTAGACCGCTTTTACCTCGACCGGCAAACAATCGTCGATGGGGATGTCGAAACGCAGCGGCTCTTCAAAACAAGGCCTTTGTATTCGACGCGGACCAATTTTTTGAGTCGTTGCAGGAATCGAACGCAGTTCCAACTCGCGTCGCATGCATCGCTCGTAGATCGACTCGATTAGTCCAGGGCCTTTGTGCCGGTGAACTTCTATTGCCGCCCCGATGATTTCCCGGTCGAGCTTGTCCGCCTTGTCGTAAAGTCTATGCATAGGCGCAGATTCTAAACGGAAGACAAAAAGAAATATCGCAGAATGTCTTTCCCACATGGCAACGAGGGAAACCACGAGTTCTATCAGCCAATGGAATCCCGAGAACTCTTCGTTGTCTTCGTTTCCTTCTGTTGAGGAAGATTCTACCGCTTCTCCTCATCACGCAGACTGAAATCGTAGCTGAACATCGGTTGGAACGATTCGCCTTTGCCATGCTCAAAGTCACTGACGCTCGGCAGGTTTACCGATCCGAAAGTGGCCCGAATTTTTTTCACGTCAGGGCGCTCGCGCCATACAGACAAGGCGAGCATCTTTAGCACCACTTCCCGCAATGGCTCGTAGCGGTTGTCGGCCAACCGGTCCAACAAACTGTCCAAACGCAGAGCGGCTGCCTTGCCGCTCACATGCGGCGCTTCATATTCTACGCGCCCGTTTTGGTAATATAATTCCAGGGTTAACTTGTGGGACCCTGGGATATTCGGCGCAAAAAAAGTGTATCCCGATTGGATACCGGCAGCATGCAGATAAGTCGCTATACTCCGCCGAACCGGACTGGATACAGCCGCCTGCTTCCCCAGCAGCCATGCTGCAAGCAGTTCAGCCTTGCGCGCGTAGGTATCGAGCGCTATCGGCAATATCGTAGCGCCTTCCGCGACAAGCGAGAACAGCCCAGCGAAACAAACTGCTATAATGAGGAAGAAATGGATTCCGACCCAGGCCGCGTAAATGCGCTTCGAAATCATCTCAGAATATTTTTACAGAAGATAATGAAGGAAACGAAGATTTGTTACCAATTGAATCTCAAAAAACCTCTTCGTTGTCTTTGTTTCCTTGCATTGGCCTTTTTCCTCTGATCGGTGCCGGGAAAAGCGGCGCGTTCGGCGGTGGGCCATCGTGGCATCGGCAATCTCCCTAGCACTCCGTAGGTCGCCGCGGCGACCGAAGGCGGCTGCCGATGGGAGATGGGCCGGAAAGTCAATGCCGCAGTACACAACACGGCCAGTCCCGAGACCTTTCGGGACTGGCTCCCTTGATTCTTAGCTAACTCGCAGCTTAAAGCGCCGCTGCGACGAGTTTCAAATTCTCAGTCGCGGCCTTGCTCTCGCTGGTTCCAGCCAGGACCCGCTCCACGAACCAACATCGATCCTGCCCGTTGTCGGCGTAGAACAGTGTGGCCTGATCAGTTTGAATGCTGTTCAGGGAGCGAGCCGCAGAGTTTTGACTCGGGGTGTGGATTGTAAAGGCGCTAACCCCGACAACGGCCACAGCCACGAGCATTCCCGCGACAAGACGTTTAGTGATTCCAGCTAAGTCATTTAACTTCATAAGCTGGGACGGTCTGCGTGCCGCCCGGAAATGTCAAGAGAAAAACAAAAACATCATAATGGCAGTTTGGGCGGTGCAGGTCAACCCGACTCTGTGTCTGAAAAGGCTGTAGGATTTCCCCCTAACAACGCTGGAACCGCAAATTTCACGGATGGGAACGGCCCCATTACGTGCGCAGGCTCGCGGAGCCCGCCGCTACATTTGACGTGCTGAGGGAACTGAGGAACGTCGAAGGGAATGAGGAGAGCCAATCGAATTGGATCGACAGAGATGCCGGATGCCACGACGCCTGTGTGGGAAAAGGGCTCGCGGAACTCGCCCCTCCATTGACTGCGCTGTGCGCTGGGAGGGGTCCCTATTTTGGCGCGAGCGAAGTGACGATTGCTTCAAAGCGCGGGTCGCCCCGCAGCGGGTCCCAAAGTGGACTGAGACGCAAATGACCGTAGGTCACATGGCTTCCCGGCACCTTTGCAGGATCGGCCAAGTAGACTAATTGTTCGATTGCGCCATCCTTGTCGCCGGTCCATGCATAAATGACGGCCAGATATTGGGTCAACATCGGGCCATCGAGAGAGTTTTTGCTGACAGGCAGCAGCTGAACTGCGCGCTTGCCCTCGCGGATTGCCTCGTCTTTATTTCCCAACGCGGCGTCCACCACACCGAGCGCGCAGAGAGCCGCTGCATAGTCCGGTTGATCGCGCACTATTTGCTCGAGTTCTTTTCGCGCGCTAGTGAAGGCGGCACGAGCTGCCGGCTCATCGCCGCGGAGCCGGGCGACAAGACCCTCACACCAACTGTTCGGAAACGGGATGTTTTCGTCGTAGCACCCATCTGTGGGCATACTTGCCAGCGCGCGCTCGGCGGCAGCTGGATCCCGCTCGCTCAAGGCGAGGTCGAGCCATTGGTCAACGAGAACAGGCGCTGCGTTTGGATCTTGGGCCAAGACCGTCTCAATTGTCGTGTGTAACGGTTTTGGATCGGAGCGCCATTGAAGATCAACCCAAGCTCGCTGCACTTTGGTCGCAAAATCTTTTGGAGCAATCGCTAGGACGCGATCGAGAGTAGCGGACGCTTCTTTGTAGCGGTGCAAAACTTGGTACGTAAGGGAGATTTGCTGGAGTATAGAAAAATTGCGTGGGTCCAGATCTAGCGCTTGCTTCAACTCCTCCAAGGATTTTTCCCAGTGACCTTGCCGTCGGTCAATGTAGCCAGCCAGAAGAGGAATTCGGGATTCGTTCGGCAGCGTCGTTCGGGCAGCAGCTAGCTCCTCCCTAGCGCGGTCATAATCTCCATACGCCCAGTAGAGATGCTGGGCGCGAGCCAAATGCGTCTCTCCAGATTCAGGTCTCAGCCGGCGAATGGATTGCATGGCTGTCTCGGCCAATTGAAGGCGCGCTTCGGTGTGATCGAAACCGAGGAAGTAAAGCCGGTCATGCGCTCCAGCCAGCGGATCATAGGCAATAACGAACGAAGGATCGCGCGCCACAGCCTGACCAAGTAGTTCCACCGCTTGGAGCAAATCTTCTTTTGCGCGCGTGCTAAACGAACTGCCATCGACCAGTTGTTTGCCTCGCAGGTAGCGATCGTACGCAACGAGGTCCGTTGTTGGGGCCCTTTCGATGGCGGCTTTCTCGATAGACGAGACTTTGGTATCAAACTTATCTGCGACTTTTTGGGCGATCTCGCTTTGGATGGCAAACAGGTCGGTCAAATCCCGGTCGTATTCCTCCGCCCAAACCTGAGTATCGGTGCGGGTGTCAATCAATTTGGCGTTTAAATGGATTCTGCCAGCTTCCCTGCGCACGCTGCCTTCGAGCACATATGGGACGTTTAATGCGCGCCCGATTTCCTGTGTGTTATGTGCGCCACGATATCGTGCCACGCTCTCGTGGCTGATCACCTTGAGATTGGCTAATTTCGCCAGCTTGCTCGAAACGCCGTCATAGACGCCATCAGCGAAGAACGTGTTGTCTTTATCTCCGCTGAGACTTTCAAAGGGCAGCACGGCAATACCAGTTGTTGGCGGAGGGCTGGCAAATTGGCCTTTCCAAACCAGCGCGCCCACTACGGTCCCGAGCGCCAGCGACAGCACGGTCATTACCGCAGTCAATCGATTACGCCGCGACCAGCGCCAGAGGCGCACGGGCAACGACACGGGACGCGCGATGATCGATCGGCCCTCAAGCCAGCGCTCGAGGTCTTCGGCCAAAGCGCCGGCGGAGCGATAGCGCGCAGTCGGATCGCGCTCCAAACATTTTGCGCAGATTGTTTCCAGATCCCTGTCCAGAGTTGGGACAAGCGAACGCAATTTCGGCGCGGGCTTTTGACTCGCCTGCTGGATCACCGCCAACGCGTGCTCGCCCAAAAACGGTGGACGCCCAGTCAAAAGATCGAACAAGACCGCGCCCAAACTATAGACATCAGCCGCAGGCGTGAGCTTCGCCGTTTCGGCCAGTGCCGGATTCGCCTGCTCAGGTGCAATGTAACCGGGCGTGCCGAAAATGGTCAGGCTGTGCGTAAGATCGCTGACGCTATCAAGCCATGTGGCCAGACCGAAATCGCTCACCAACGGTTCGCCGTGTCCATCGAGCAGAATATTCGCCGGTTTCAGATCGCGATGCAGGATGCCTCTGATATGTGCGTATTGCACCGCGCGCGCCACCTTGGCCATCAACGCCGCGGCACGGCGCGGCTCGCGACGCAGAGTCGGCGCGGCTTCGACCAGACTGCCGCCAGCGGCAAACTTCATGCTGAAGAACGGGAGCTCGTCTTCGCACTGGCCCACTTCATAAATGGGCAGAATATTTGGATGATCGAGGTGCGCCGCCGCCTCCGCTTCGCGCCGGAAACGCGCCAGCGTCTCCTGTGAATCCGCGTGATACGCGAGGACGCGTTTTAGTGCAACGATGCGACGCGAGTGCCGTTGCCGCGCGCGATAAATCACGCCCATCCCGCCGCGCCCGATCTCTTCCAGAATCTGATAATTGCCCAGTCGCCAGCCGGCGTCGCGCACGTCGATTTCACTGAGTACATCCTCGAGCGTTTCTGCGGTGTGGCCCTCGCTGTTTTGACTTGTCTCCGTCGATGTTTCCTCAGGCAGGCCTTGAGAGAGCAGACAGCTCAAACAAAGTCCCCGCTTGACGCGCGATCCCGATCCACACTGCGGACAGGTGACAGGGTCCTTTTGCACACGCCCTGAAAGAGGAATACAGGAGGAACTCATGGAAAGACGAGGAGACTAGGAGAACGCTGCAAACTTTGCAACAAAAAACCCCAAAAAAATTTCAGCAATTTGTTCACAAGATATCAGGTTGCTTTCTCCGAAAATTGTGGAGCGAAGTTCGCGAAAGAGTTAAAGTTTTTGTCTGCTTGTTTTTTCGGTGGGTTCTCTCGCCACGAAAGCATGGGCTAGGTGGAAAGAAGGAAAACATCGACTTCTATGATAGAACACCCGCGGCATTCTGGCTATCAGGCTGCCCTGCTGATTAAGCGCCTGATTTTTACCTAAGGAAATAGTTGAGTTATTCACAGAAGCGCTTGAAGCCGCAGACGGTTGCAACAAGGAAACGGAAAAATTCTTCAACAATTTATTAACATGGTATTCACAGCGTGAGGATCTTGGCGAGGATTGCCTAAATTGCGGGCGCGCCATTTCAATACCAACTCGTAGCGCGTTCGATCTGGAAAAATAGGCATCCAGACCGCGAGAGAGCAGGCATCTCACACAAAGCCCTCGTTTGAGACGCCATGCGGTTGCACATCGCGGGCAGGCGAGCGGCTGCTTATGCGGAGGGATCGAAACTGGATTGCCACTCATTGGAATGTTAAAGCCAAAGAATTACAAAATTACAACTGCGCCGTGAGCGGCGTCGTCTCCTCTTATATGTTTCTCCGGGAATTGGAGGGTGAAGTTCTCGAAAATGTGGCGCTTAGTGCGCTAACGGCTCGACGCTCTGACAAGACTGCTGGGCTGAATGCTGGAACCGGATCTTTAGGATGTCGGAGGTGGTGAAACGCGCATCGTCCGTATCTCTACAACGAGATGTTCGCCTCTTTATTTCACGGCAATCGGCGTGATTCGCGGCGCACCCGAAAACGTTTGTTTTCGGATTTCGAATTTTCCCAAGCTATTGCGCGGCAGTCAATGCCGCGCATAAATAACGGAGTTCGTCGTCGATCTCATCGGGTTTCTCCACGGTCCGACCGACTTCTTCGCGGAGCAGCGCCCGGTAACGAACCCGCAGCTGATGGACGAGACGTTTCACGGAGGCCTCGGGAATACCGAGAGTTTTTGAAAACTTGGAATAAGAAACATCGTCGCGCTCTGCCGCCAGGCAAGGACTTAGCATATCGAAGACGCGCCGGCGTCCGCGCCTCTCGCATTCCTCAGCCAGTCGGCTTAAGGCGCGCTCGACCACGGTGGCCGCCCAGCGCACATCGAAAATCCGCTCCGCCGGCCATCTTTCCGATTCCTGCTGGGAGATCGAGAAATGCGATGGCGCTTCGGCCATCCAATCATCCCAGGAAACAAACTGCACTTCGCCACCGCGTTTCCGCGCGCCGCGCTTCGCCTCCGCATCGTGCAAAAAGTCCTCCAGCGCCTTGAGCACCAGCGAACGGAAGCGCCCGCGAGCCGGATTAGCGCGCTGCAGAAGCTGACCTTTAAGCACCGTGACAAAAAAATCTTGCGTCAGGTCTTGGGCGTCCGGAGGCGAATGTCCCCGGCGGCGAATGAAAGCGAAGACCGACCGCCAGTATATTTTGCAAAGTTCCGCCAGCGCCTTGTGCATCTTCTGCTTGTCGCCGTGCGCATCGGCGCAGGAAAGCACAACGCTCCAGCGTGTCGTAACGAAACGACCGGGCGAGGACGGACCGTCAGCAGGATCATCTGGGTTCACGGGCGCTAATCATCTTAATTTACGTAATTTTTAGCAAGCAGTAATTCCTTAGGTCAATGATCTCCAAGTAATTCGGTTGAAGCCACGCACAGCAGCTTTCTCCATCTCATCGTCCTTCTACGGAATTTCCGAACCGAAGTTTGAAAAAACTCAACAACTGCCGACGTAGCGGACAGGGCGCGGATGTGTCTCCAGTCGAAATCCCGCGCTGGTGTAGCGGTGCTTGGGCCAAAGCACCGATCGGGCGTTTGACCCGGCTCGTCTAAGCCGCCTTTGCCGAAAGCTCAGGCGCGCCATCGTATTAATCACCCGGGGACCCTCCCAGGTTGTCCGCGTTACACCGGTGGCGCGAGCACGAAAGGCGTCAGTTTCCTTTTTCGCGCGTGGCTGGCGCCGCGGAAAACATCTTCTTCCGCACAAAGGTTTTCGCGACCCATTGGGCGGCGCGCTGACGCAGCTCCGCACCGGAGCTCAGATGAAGCTTGTGTTTGATGTTTTCGCGGTGGCTTTCAACCGTTTTCACGCTTAAATCCAACGAGTCCGCGATCTGCTTGGTGCCAAGTCCTGAGCCGAGCAACTGGAAAATGTGCATCTCGCGATTGGACAAGTTTTCAACAACATTAGCCGATCGCGGCGCGCGATTAGTTTTGCGCCCCCGCTGGAGCGATTTCCTGAACGCGTTCAGGGCCACCTCGCGGCTGACATAAATGCCGCCCTTCACAATATCGCGGATGGCGGCTGCCAGTTCTTCTCTGGGAGCTCTTTTCATCACGTAACCGCGCGCACCCGCGCGTGTGGCACGCTCGGCGAAAATACTTTCCTCAAACGCGGAATACACCAGAATGAGCAACCTGGGCTGTTCCGCCTTGAGCGTCTTGACAAATCCCAAGGTGTCGCCGGCGCCCAGCCGCAGCGAAGTTAACAGCAATTGCGGGCTGCATTCGGCGATTTTTCTCTGCGCGACCGGTATGCTGCCCGCTTCGCCGCACACAACCATGTCCGGCTGAGAATTGAGATAAGCGCTAATGCCGTAGCGAAGCAGCGGTTGTTCATCTAACAGCAGGATTCGTACTTTCGCCGGATGCTCGCCTGAATCACTCATGCCTGTACGCGGGTTCGCTATTGCACTCAAAAAAGAGGGCGCCGGGAGGATTTTACCTCCTGGCGCTAACCTCCTTTTGACTTAGCTACTTAAATTTTTTGGGGAGTACTCCAGAAGCCTTATTTTGGATTCACGATCCAGCGTTCACCTATTTCTCCGGAATTTGCGGGCCGAAGTTCTCAAAAAAATGAAAAAATCTTCTAGAAACACCGCGGATTGCCCGCCTTCGCCAAGGCTACGGCGTGGCGGGCACGGATGACGTAGATAATCGGAACATGACGGAGGCTCAGCGAGAGAAGCTGGGGTTCAGGCACTCCTGCTTGCCTTCGTTTCTTCCATTTGAAAGAAACCGGGATTTTCTGCGCTGTAAGACGCGACCCGTACGCGTGCGGCGCGATTCCATCGAACCGACCATCTCGACTGACAACGGACAAACGCTACCTCAGTCGCGCGAGCCTAGCTTCTTCAGGTCTTGACATCCGCAAGCGGGCTGGCGCAAGATCGGTAATCTAACGCCCGCACCTTATGAAGCCCCACATCTCGAAGAATTTTATCATTCGAAATCTTTTCCTCTGCGCCGCCGCAATCGCCATCACGAGTTGCGGCACTGCGACTATCAATAAGCCTCGAAGCGATGCGCAGATTGAAAGCCTGCGCACTTTTGAGCTTGCGTTTATCGATGAGTTCGCCGTGCCCCACAAACGTTTCAACGCCGCCGCGTTCGATGCCAAAGTAAACCAAGGCAACGCGATGTTTCAGCAGGCCATCGCCAATGAGAAATTCACGGCGCGTCGTCCGGTGCTAAACGATCTCAAGGCGCAATTCGACGCCGATGCAGCACATCTGCGCAGCAAAGCCAGCCGGGGCAAAGTGACTCCCGCGCTGGCAAGCGAAATGAAGAAGGACGTTAACAAGATTTACGATCATGCCCTCGGCCGGTAAAACCAAACGCAAAAAATCCACGCGAAAGAAATCAGAGCTTGGCTCGGCGCTCGATCAGGTCGGCGACGAATCGACCGCAGCAGCGATGAAAGAATTTCAGGATTTGCTCGCACAAGCGAAAAGCGACACGACCGAACTTGTGCGGCAAAACGCGAAGGAACTCGAAGAGCGTCTCATCCTTTTAAAGAAACGAAAGATCGACAAGGAGGACTTCGATTTCTTCATAGAAAATCAAAAACGCGATCTCAGGGTCTTTATCGATAGCCAGCCGGCGCAGGCCCAGGAACGCGCGGAGAGACTGACGCTTCACATTCTGGAGACAGCTGCGACGAAAGTTGTGCCGGTGTTGCTCGCGATGATCTAGCCGAAGCGGCATCTCTGCATTTCGCACGAAGTGCTGTTGGAGTGCGATGCGTCGTCGCATCGCTTTCAATGCGCAGGCGAACTCCAAAAAGCGACGCGAGGACGCGTGCGCACTCCGAAAGCTTCGCGAAACAATTGATGCTCTCAGCGGAAGCGCTTCATCATTTCACGCAACCGATCGTGCGGCAGCGCTTCTACGCGATGATTGTCGCGGCCGGTCATGGAGTGGTTGTCGACCAAAACGTTCACGACTGCTTCTTCCGTAGCCTGCACCACGCCCGCGAACAGTGGGTCCATTAGATCATTGGGAATTGTTTGCACGTCATGCGTGATTTGATCGGGATTCACAACGTTCGGATTCGCAGTTGAAAAGGCGATGAACAAATCACCGGAGCCGCTTTCCAAAATCGTCCCTGTGCGGGCGAGGCCGAGCGATACCCGGCGCGCGAGCCGCTTCAATTGATTTGGCAGCAGCGGTGCGTCGGTCGCAACCACCGCGATGCAAGAGCCGCTTTCCTGTTCGTAAACTTCACCGGGAATTTCTCTCCCCACCGGTTCACCCGCGATTGTGAGCTGCGGGCGACGACCGAAGTTTGCCTGTAAAAACACGCCGACGATGAAAGTCTGTGGTGAAGCGTCTTTGGAAACGCGGATATCGATCTTGCGCGAGGCGGTCCCGTTGCCGCCTTTGAATTCGTAGCAGATCATTCCGGTCCCGCCGCCGACGCTACCCTCTTGGAGTGGGCCGCCATGCGCTATGTCGAGCGCGTGCCAGACATCCTCCGGCTTGACGTGAAAGCCATTAATGTCGTTAAGCCAACCGTCCCATGTCTCGGCAACAACAGGCAAGCTCCACCAGTAGCCGGTCTTATCGGCTGCGCCGTGCTTAACCCGCCAGGCAATCACTGCGTCGCGCGCGACACCGACGCTGTGCGTATTCGTGATGATGATCGGTCCTTCGAGGAAACCGCCCTCGTCAACCCATGCTGTGCCGGTCATTTCGCCGTTGCCATTGAAACTGAAAAAGCCCGCGTAAACCGAGTCGTTAAGTGACGCATGACCGCGAGGCAGGATCGCCGTAACGCCGGTACGCACCGGGCCCTTGCCAACTTCGAGTTTTCCTTCGCCACTGATCAAGGTCGTATAGCCGACTTCGACGCCGGGGACATCCGTGATGGCGTTAAGCTTTCCCGGTGTCCCTTCAAACGGAATACCCAGTTCGCGTGCGCGAACGATCTTCGTCTGGATTACTGGCGGCGGTGATTTGATCGGTTCGCGTGCGAAGGAATCGAGCGCGATCACGACCAAGAGCACGAGCCGAAAAAATCGCTTCGATGTCATCTGCCATCCATTAACTATCAGCTATCAACCATCAACTTTTTCGTTAGATTAATCGCGTGAGTTACGAGGTTTTCGCCAGAAAATATCGACCACAGACTTTTGACGATCTGGTCGGGCAAACGCACGTGTCGCGCACGCTGAAAAACGCGGTCGCGCAGAACCGGCTCGCCCACGCCTATCTCTTTGTCGGGCCGCGCGGCATCGGCAAAACATCGACCGCGCGCATCTTGGCGAAGTCGCTCAATTGCATCAAAGGACCGACGGTCACGCCATGCGGAGAATGCGATAACTGCCGGGAGATTGCGGCAGGCAACAGTCTCGACGTGATCGAGATCGATGGCGCGAGCAATAACAGTGTGGAAGACGTGCGCCAGTTGCGGGAGAACGTTCGATATGCTCCGGCCAAGGGCCGTTACAAAATTTATCTCATCGACGAAGTGCATATGCTGTCGGCGGCGGCGTTTAATGCGCTTTTGAAGACGCTGGAAGAGCCGCCCGAGCATGTGAAGTTTATTTTCGCGACGACCGAGCCGCAGAAAGTTTTGCCAACGATTCTGAGCCGCTGTCAGCGATTCGATCTTCACCGGATCCCGGCGAACCTGATCGCGCAGCACCTGCAATTCATCGCCGGAAAAGAAAAAATCACGTTGGAGCCCGCGGCAGCGCATGCAATCGCGCGCGGAGCGGAAGGCGGCCTTCGCGATGCGGAATCGATGCTCGATCAATTGGTCGCGTTTTGCGGCGAAAAAATCAGCGAGAGCGATGTACTAAATGTTTTCGGATTCACGAGCGAACAAACCGTGGTCGATCTTACGGGCCGGATTTTGCGAGCAGAAAC
>QHOK01000130.1 GCA_003218755.1 Verrucomicrobiota bacterium | reverse complement strand
AAAGAAGCCGGCACCAACAGCGCCCGGCGTTAGATTCGTGCCGCGAAAGTTATATTCCGATTCGTAGCCAACGTTGGTGTACCAAGTCCAGAAGACTGGTTGCTCCTGCTCGACTACGTTCTTGGGCTGCTTGTACTCGCCGCCCAGCGTTAGGTTGCCGTCCGCGTCGGGTCCGATGTTTATCAGAGCGCCGCCGGCGGGGAATGGGTTTTGAACCGTAGGGCCGTTGCCTTGCGCGTATGACATGTGCGTTGCGCAGAAAAATGCAACGCCTAGCCAGAATAGATTTCTCACGATTGGTTTCAAACTCTGCATATTTTCTCCTTTATGTTCTAGAATTAAGGCGGGTTAAGTGAGCTGCAAATTCACGCCCTTCTAAAAAAACTGCGGAATCCCGTCAAGCTCCATTCTCATTTTTTTTTGCGTCAAAGCCGGTTGCAGGCTTTTCGCGATGGAATGATGTCGATGCGACCGGCTATTGCCCATAGGTTGACGGCTTTTCCACGGCGCGGAAAGGTCCTTCTGGCTCGGGCGTTGGCTTTGGCGCGGCATGATGCGCCGCTTGGGGACGGCCACCTGAAGCCGGGGTCGGCGGTTCTTGAGCACATGCGGCGAGGAAAAACGCAGGGAGCACAATGAATATGATTTTCCGGCGCCTGTGGGGCGGGCGTCGGGCTTCCTCCCATGTGGAAAGTCGGCTCCCAGCCTAACGTGCGCGGCTCTGCTCCGGGCGCGCTTTCAATGCCCCGTCTGCCCACGAGTACGGCATAAGAGGCAAGCCCTTGCGCAGCGGCAATGTGAACAAACGCCATTACTGTTCCGGTATAACTCGCGCGGAATTTCACGCCCGATTCGTCCCCAGCTGGTTCAACTGCTCCACGTTTTCCTTGGAAATGGCGTAGCCGCTCCCGGACTGCGTGTCGTGGTGGGCGGCGATCGTCGAGGATCAGTTGGCCGTCTTCGTCGTACACGTACAGATCGAGATCCACGGCAAATCTGTCGCCCCCGACAAGAATGAGGTAATCAAGTCCCTTGGTAACTGGGATCATTACTTTCACCACGAAGCCAGCCGTGCCGACTCCGCTGGTATTGGTTGGGGACATGGCAAAACCGGTTTGGGTGTAGTGCAGGGCCATTTCATAACACACGTCCTCGGCTTTGGCCGGGTCCGCGTGAACGAGCGGCGCAAACGCGAGGATCGCAATGCAACCGCCGGAGATTAGGAGGATTTGAAGTTTCATAGGTGTTGGCTTTGAACTTTGTTGATCAGGATGACGCGCCCATCGCAGCCTTTACCGCATCGGTCGCCAGCTTGTTCAACTGCTCCACGTCTTCCTTTGCAATGGCGCCGTCGCGGGCCACGTTTAGGATTTTCTCGATCTGCGGCAAAACATCGCGCAGTTTCGCGACGAGCGGCGAACTTTGAAGATTGGCAGGCAACGATTCGATCTTTTCTTTCAGCGCTTTCGCCAGAAGAGGTTCTCGCAACAAATTGGATGTTTCCGGCGAATAATTTTCGTCAACCACAGTGGTGGTATAGCGCGCGCCCTGCATCCAACCGGTCACAATCAGAAGCGTGCCGTGCGTGGCGTGCTCGGGTTCGTCGATCTTCTTCATGATGTCCTGCTGGAAAAAGCCGAGTTCCATGAACACTTTGAGCCATTCGCCTTTGTTGGCGGCGGCGCGCACGGCCCGGGCGCGTCCCAAATCCGCATCGGACACGCCGAGTTTCTTCGCCAGCTTCTCGATGTCGGCGGCGCATTTGTTGAGCAGCTCCGCGTCCTTGGCCTTGATCGCCATGACGCCGTCAGCGATGCGCACGCCGAGGATCATCGGCACGGCCACGTCCTTGTCGGTGAACGCGTCAGGATCGATATCGACCGCGACTTTGCGGAAGATTTGTTGCCAATTGACTTTGGTTTTCGTGAGGAGCTGATCGAGCGCGATGAATTTGTCGTAAGGGGTCGGCATTCCCACTCCGGCGTCTTTCGCTGTGCTCGGATCGAACGGCGCTTTTCCTTCGCCCTCCCCTTTTTGCGCAGGCTCCTGCTGCGCTTTTTGGTTTTTTGCAGCCTGTTGGTTTGGTTCCGCTGACCACGTGGCGCACGGAAGCGCGCAGAGGAGGAACAGTGCAAAGAAAGAACCGGCAAACCTGTGAGAATGTAAGGTCGAGGTCATATAAATTGATTTGTCTAACAAATCTGCGAACGGCGATACAAGCTTTTTCTAAAAAATTTTCGACGGCTGGGCGGCCGCGAAATCGTGGAAGAATTGTGCTCGACTCAGCACGCGTTGGGCATAAATATAGAGGCGATGTTTTTCATGCCGCCGCCACGGGTTTGGATGGAAGTGGGAGAAAGAGGACATCCAGCTCGGTCGCTCGGCTGCGCGGGGCGATTCTGCGTGATCTTAGGCTTGGCGATTTGTTTGGCCGGATGCGGGGAACGTTCGCAAGAACTGGAGGAACGGGTGACGCAACTGCAAAAGGAGTTGAACCGCACGCAGGATGAGCTGCGAAGCACAAAGAAAACGCTCGATGCGACCAATGAGGAATTGGCGCGGTTGAAAGCGGCCTCGAACAGCGCGTCCGCGTCCACGACCACGTCAGCGGTTTCAAGCGCGGCTCCGGTCAGTCCGCCTTCCGGCACTCCCGTTTCCGGGAATCAGCCGTCGCCACCGCAGCAGCCAGTCGCTCGCTCAGTTGGCCTTCCGGCTGACAGATCGGTTACGATTCAATGGCCGGATAGCGGACGCGCGCCCGCTTCGGCTAACCAAAGCCCTGTGGCAAACCCGGGCAGCACTGCCGCCGGAGTCAGTTCGCAGCAAGCAGGCAAGAGCGGCTCGGGAGGCGCGAGCAATCGAACCGTCGTGATTCAGTGGCCCGAGAGCAGCGGGTCGGCGCCTCCGACAATTCAATCAGGCGCGTCGCCCGGCGCGGCGAATGCGCCCGGGAGAAGCGTTCAGCAACCGGCGTCAAGTGCGACCGGCCGCTCGGATCGAACTGTCATCATTCAATGGCCGGACAGCGGGCAATCGCCGCCTCCGCGAAACTGAAGCGATGCGCATCGCGCCGAATAGCGCCGCGGCGAGAAGAGAGCTTGTCACCCAAATCGGCAGCAGGATAATTATTCTGGCGAAGAATTAATGACCGGCCTGCTCAGAATTGTTGATGCTGCCGGCGACCGGGATGCCGAGTTGTCGCGCGGCCGAGTGACACTGGGCACGTCGCGCTCCGATGGGCTTTTTATAAAAGGCGAAGGTGATTACCCTTCGCTGTTATCGTTGAGCTGGGATCCGCGGCGCGCGACGTGGACGCTGTATTGTTCGCTGCCTCTGACTGCGCCGGTGACAGTGAATCGCCGTGCGGTCGCGCCGGGCGAGCAGATTCCCCTAACCAATCTCGACGTCATCGAATTGCCGGGCGCTTTTTTGCAATTTCAACGATTGCTCGCGCCGCCGTTACGATCGGGCCAGCCCACTGACCAGATCTCGCTCGATAGTCAGCCGCTCGTGATCGGCCGCGGCGACCCGCACGGCACAGTGGACGCAGCGCGCGTCGATCTCGACTCGGAAGAGATCGCCATCTCGCGCGTTCACGCCATGATCGAGCGTGAGGGCGAAGACTATTTTTTGACCGATCGCAGCCGGCTCGGGACCGAACTGAATGGCGTTGCGTTCACGCGCGAGCGTCTTGTTTTCGGCGACCGTCTGCGGATTTCCGGTTACATCTTCGAGTTTACCGGTGACGCGCTGCGGCTCATTCACCCGGAGAGTTCAGGAACAGTTTTCGCCGAGAACGTGACTGTCCTTGCCGACGACCGCCGGATTTTGGATCAAGTCTCTCTCAATATCGCCGCTGGAGAATTTGTTGGGGTGCTGGGCGGATCGGGACATGGAAAGACAACGCTGCTCAACGCGCTTTGCGGTATTAACCCGCCGACTTCGGGCGAGGTGCGCCTCGGTGGCGTGCCGCTGGCGGACCGAGCGCGGTTGCGGGAAATTGGAATCGGTTACGTCCCGCAAGACGACATCGTTCACCGTGAACTGACCGTGAACGAAGCGATCACATTCAGCGCGAAACTGCGCTTGCGTTTGCCTCGACATCAGATCGACGCGCTGGTTTCGCGAATCACCAGGCGCCTGGGCCTGGCCCCGCATGCGCAACAACGCGTGGCCGATCTCTCGGGCGGGCAGCGCAAGCGCGTCAGTATCGCGATCGAATTGCTGGCCAAGCCCAGTATCCTGTTTCTGGACGAACCCTCATCCGGTCTCGATCCGGCTAACGAAGAGGCGCTCATGACGCTGTTGCAATCGCTGACCCTAACGAAACTAACCGTGGTCTGCACGACGCATGTCCTTCAAAAGGCGTATCTGTTTGATCGCATTCTTGTCGTGCAATCGGGCAAGCTAATTTTTGCCGGCGACAGCGATGACGCGCGCCGGCATTTTCTGTTGCAATCCGGAGCTGAAGATCAGGGATCACTTCAACATTCGCCGCTGGAGCGGATTTATGGGCTGCTGGCGAACTCGTCCAGATCGGCCAGTGATTGGGAAGTTGCGTTTCGACGTTCCCCGTTTGCCGCGCGCGCTGTCCCGCCATTGCCGCGAGCGCAACTGACCCAAACGCTAGGCGAATCGTCGGAGAAACTGAAGGTGAACCAGTTCAAGACGTTTTTGCTCCTGGCCGCGCGCCAGTGGAGAATCATTCGCTCGGACGTTCTGAACATCGGATTTTTATTAGTGCAACCGCTGCTCATCGGGTTGCTGGTCGGGTGGGTGGCGGACAAATCGGCCTTGCGAATGTTTCTCTGCATCGTTGCCACGATGTGGTTCGGTTGCAGCAACGGCGCCCAACAAATCGTAGGCGAACTGCCGATCTTCCGGCGCGAACGGGTCTCGGGGCAAGGACTCAACGCGTACGTATTGAGCAAGCTCGGGTTTCTCTCCGCCGTTTCCCTCGCCCAGGCGGTCCTGCTTTTGTTTGTCACACTTTTTTTCGCAAACGTTTTTCATCCGGAAGAGGTCGATGTTCAGAACATCGGAAAAGAATTCGGCGCGCGGCTTGCGCCGATGGAGCTCTTAACAGGCGAGTCCGGAGCAGAGAGCGATTTTAACGCGGTGGATGCGAACGAGCCTGCGGCAAACGCAACATCGACAGCGCAGCCGGAACAAGGCGCTGAAAAAACGCCGTGGCAGCCGAACTCTTTGGTGCTCGGTTCGCTCATGAAGCTGGCCGGTTTTTTTCAGATCTCCCAAAATGTGCTCGACTCCGGGCCGCGCTTAGGCTTGCGCTTCTTTGCCGTGGCAATGGCGGCGCTCACCGGGGTGAGCATCGGGCTAACAATTTCATCCATTGTCACCAACACGACTCAGGCCGTCCTGTGGGTACCGCTCGTTCTGATTCCGCAGATCCTATTTGGCGGCGTCGTGGTGACCGTGCCGGACATGAGCAAGTCGGTCCGCGCCTTCAGTCACCTCATGCCGAGTTTCGCCGCGCAACGCATTATGGACACGGCGGCATTGTACGGCCTAACCACTCCGTTTCTAACAAATCGAACTAAAACCCCGGTTTTTTTGACATCGCGCGGCGAAAAAGAAACGATCGAATGGAAGGAGGCCGATCGTTCTTTTTCGCAAAGTTACGACAAGTTGTCCCCGGTAAATACGTCGTGGCAAAACATGGCGGTGATTCCTGGCCAGTTAGGCCAGCATAAACAGGCCGGCGACCGCAGCGCCGATGGCTTCCATATCGAATACCGCGATACCATCGAGAGCCGCCACGACGTTCGTTTTTCCAAGGGAACGCCGTTTTGGTCGCTTCAATCGGTCCAGATCTTCACCGGGATTTTGATTTTTTGGAACGTTGCCTGTTACGGCACGATCTTGTTAGGCTTGGTACGCAAACAAACGGGGAAATGATCGGCATGATCGTATTTACGCGCCTGAGAAATCCGCCCGGCTGAATGATCTGATATGCTCACGATCCCGACCGGCACGGTCACGTTTCTCTTTACCGATATAGAAGGCTCGACCCTGCTTCTCAACCGCGTTGGCGATCGCTACCCCGAGATCCTCTCAGAACATCAAAAGATCCTGCGAGGCGCCTTCGCAAAGCACAATGGCTACGACCTGCGTACGGCAGGGGACTCTTTTTTTGTCACCTTCGCTCGCGCAGCGGATGCAATCGCAACTGCTGTGTCAGCACAAAAAGAACTAGCCGCGCATGGACCGGTCGCGAGAGTCAGCAGCGCGCAGGCTGCCGCTCGGAGAGCATTGTGAAAGGGACAGCACGCTGTGTTCGCCTCCGTCATTTGAGGTTTCTTCTGCTTCTAATGTTGGCTATATTATGGATGTGACTGACCAGCGCTCTGGCGACGTCGCCGACGCGACGTTGCGTGAGTTCCGGAGCGGGCAAAAGCTTTTCGGCCGCTACACGCTGGTCAAAATTCTTGGGCGCGGCGGAATGGGCGTTGTATGGCTGGCACGCGACGAAGAATTGGAACGCGAGGTCGCGCTGAAATTCCTTCCTGATCTGATGCTGCAAGATCGCGCGAATGTAGACGATTTAAAGCGCGAGACTAGGCGCTCCCTCGAGCTGACTCATCCACACATCGTTCGGATTCACGACTTCGTGCATGACGAGCGATACGGCTGCATTTCGATGGAGTATGTGGATGGCGAGACACTCGCGAGTTTGCGTTGCCTAAAGGAACAAAAGGTGTTTGAGGCTAACGAGTTGACGACGTGGATCGGTCAGCTTTGCGATGCGCTCGATTACGCGCACAATCGCGCCCGCGTGATCCATCGCGATCTGAAGCCGTCCAACCTGATGGTAAATCAGCGTGGCGATCTCAAGGTCGCGGACTTGGGGATTGCCCGCACTCTTGCTGAGTCGTTCAGATTGCTCACAGGCGAACAGGGCCCGAGGGGCACGTTGGCTTACATGAGCCCGCAACAACTCGATGGCGAGCGCGCAACGTATCTCGACGATATCTACTCGTTAGGCGCGACCATTTACGAACTGCTTACGGGCAAGCCACCGTTCTACTCAGGTAATGTCGACCGGCAGATCCACGAGCGAACTGCGCCGCCGATGACGGAACGCCGGAAAGATCTGAATATCGAGCCGGCGTTTGTTCCAGTGGCGTGGGAAGAAACGATCGCAGCATGTCTGGCAAAGGATCCAATGCGCCGGCCGCAATCGGCTTCGGAAGTTGCGCGGCGGTTGCAGCTCTCTTCAGCGCCGCCGGGGACAGTCTCCTTGGTATCTGCAAAGCGATCCGATAAGGTCGAGTTTCCAACAGGAACCGTTACATTCCTCTTCACCGACATCGAAGGCTCGACCCTGCTTCTCAACCGCGTTGGCGATCGCTACCCCGAGATCCTCTCAGAACATCAAAAGATCCTGCGAGGCGCCTTCGCAAAGTACAATGGCTACGAGGTGGGTACGGAAGGGGACTCTTTTTTTGTCACGTTCGATCGCGCAGCGGATGCAATCGCAGCTGCTGTGTCAGCACAAAAAGAACTAGCCGCGCATGACTGGCCCGATGATAGCGGGCTTCTCGTTCGCATGGGTTTACATACCGGAGAAGCGGGGTGCACAGACGGTAACTACACGGGACTTGATGTGCATCGTGCCGCTCGGATTGGCGCCGCTGCGCATGGCGGCCAGGTGTTGATTTCCGAAGCGGCCAAGATCCTCGCCGGCAACCGCGTGCCCGAGAATGTGACGATGCGAGACTTGGGGGAGCATCGGCTCAAGGATCTGCCCCAACGGGAGCAGCTTTTTCAGCTCATTATTCCCGGCCTCCGGACGGATTTTCCGCCGATCCGAAGCCTTGAGAACCGCCCTAATAATCTACCGGCGCAGATCACACCGCTTATCGGCCGCGAGAAAGAGTTGTCGCAAATTTGCAAGCTGCTCCGTCGCGTTGACGTTCGGCTGCTCACCTTGACCGGTCCCGGTGGGGTTGGCAAAACCTTACTCGCATTGCGAGCGGGCACGGAGCTTCTCGCCGACTTCGCCGACGGCACATTCTTGGTCGGGCTCTCGACAATCACGGATCCAGCATCG
>QHOK01000129.1 GCA_003218755.1 Verrucomicrobiota bacterium | reverse complement strand
GAATCTTAAAGTGCCGTGGAACTTGGAAACGCTTTCCGCATCCCCCGCCGTCTCTCTGTTTGTCGAAAGAGCAAAGGCCGTCAAAGGCGATTTCGTCGTAGATGACCAGAATGCTAGAGCGGTGGCCGAGATTTGCGCGCGTCTCGACGGACTTCCGCTCGCGATTGAGCTCGCCGCTGCGCGTATTAGCTTGCTTTCACCACAAACCATGCTGGCACGATTAGTCGATCCGGCCGGGCATATTTCCTTACGAATCTTGACCGGTGGCGCACACGATCTCCCACCACGGCAGCAGACGCTACGCAACACCATCGCCTGGAGCTACGACCTGCTCGAAGACGGCTTTAAAAAACTCTTTTCCCGTCTGGCTGTTTTCGCAGGCGGATGCACACTCACATCCGCCGAGGTCGTTTGTAGCCAAGCGAATGATCTGCAGATTGACGTGCTCGATGGGATCTCCTCGCTGGTGGATAACAATCTTTTGCGGCGGGACCACGAGATGGGAGGCGAGCCGCGAGTCAGCATGCTGCAGACGATTCGTGAATATGGCTTGGAACAATTGCGCAAGTCGCGCAAGGATGCCGAAACTTATCGAACCCACGCCAAACATTTTGCTTCGATGGTGGAAGAAGCCGAAGCAAAGAGGAGTGGCCCCGACCAAAGCATTTGGGCAGCACGCATTGCGGCCGAACAGGTCAACATCCGTGCCGCATTAGGATGGTCATTCGATAATATGCCCGAGCTCGCCTTGCAAATCACCGCGGCAGTTGGGGAGTTTTGGTTCGCACAGGGTCATTGGGCGGAACTCGAAACTGCGTGTGAGAGAGTCGCGCAACAAGCAATCGACGGTCCGGCCGAGTTGCAGGCGCGGTGCGCGAGGTATGCTGGCCAGTGTGCGGAAGCTCATGGGGATCCAGTCCGTGCCGAAAAGTTCTTCGAACAAAGCCTTACATTAGGCGAGAAATGCGGAAGTGGCGCCGAAACTCTGGAGGCACTTCTGCACCTGGGGAATATTCTCATTGAGGATCGAGATCGAAAATCCGAAGTGCGCCCACTTTTCGATCGAGCTTTAAGCATTGCTCGGGAGCTTGCGGACGAGAAGCGAATTGCGGACGCGCTCTTCCACTCGGCCGTCCTGGCTATCAGCGACGGCGATTTCGAGCGCGCCCGAGAGATGTTAGAGCAAGCAACAGCCGCGCGCCGAAAGCGCGGTGACAGCATCGGGGTCGCGCGCTGCATGAGTCATCTGGGCACTATCGCCCTCCTCATCGGTGACTACCGCCGGGCCTCTTCCTGCTTGGAACTCGCTCTCACGACTGAGGAGAAAGCGGGCGAAAATCACAATGTTACCTGGGACCGCTATAAACGCGGTCAGATCGCCTACTGCAGGGGTGAATACACTCAAGCTCGTATCGAGTTCGAGGAATGCCTGAAGGCTTTCCAGCAAATGAACGCAACCCTCGGTGAAGCTTGGTGCATCTACGAGTTGGGTAGAATTGCGATCGACACTGAGGAATTTCTTGAGGCGAGCGGATACCTAGAGCGTTGCTTGTCCATGTTCCGGACCGCGGGCAGAGGAAGCGCCTGGGCGACGTTACAACTCGGCCGTATCGCGATTTACGAGGGCAGGCTTAGATCGGCTCGCAAGCTTCTCGAAAGAAGCCTCGCAATTTTTCGCGAGATGGGATCTAAGAATGGAATGACGCAAGCGCTGGGTGAACTAGCCCGCCTGGCGCGTCTCCAAAGGGAACACGAACTGGCCCATTCCTTCTTAAAGGAGAGCTTCGAACTCGCCACACAAATGGATTCCAAACGCGCGGCGGCACCTGTGTTGCAGCAGTTGGCGTATTTGGCGAACGCGCAAAACCAGCATGATCGCGCGGCCCGGTTGTTAGGCAAAGTCGATGCTTTGCGCGAGGAGATGGGCAGCCCGGTGCCAGCCTGCGATTGCGCCGAACATGAGAACGCGATTAAGCGAGCCAGCGCCGCATTGGGAGAAGAACCGTTTGCAAAACTGTGGGCAGGTGGAAGGAGCGCTAGCCTTGATCAGCTCGAGGGTTGAGGACGTGGATGTGAATCGATTCGCGTAAGATCCGGCAATTTGTCGTCGGAGCGTTAATCGAGAATGGGCCAGCGGCTCGTCCCTCGATTGCAGCTACCTCGTAAACGATTTGTCGATTCTACAAACTCGACTCGCTCGCGAATTTTGCGTGGGGCGGGCGCACGCCCATTCCATCGCCAGTCGGAATCTTGATCAGTTTGCCGGCAGTTTCCGCGCTTCGAAATTCATTCGTTCCACGGACGATCTGATTC